>NZ_JAMYLI010000031.1:0-69063 GCF_040317955.1 Mesorhizobium sp. M1342
CACTCCTGTGCTTGCTTGGTGGTGGGCGCTGTTTGGTTATACATCCCCGGGGGGGGCCCTTGGGCTAAAGATACCTTCCCCCCGCCGCTCGCACTCGCCGGGGGGGCGCGGAAGCGTCAATCCTGCTTGCCGAGGAATGACGGCCCTTCGCCGATGATCTTCTTGTCTTCCTTGCCGATGATTTCGAGATCGCGCCCCTCATAGGGCAGAGACGACAGGATGCGCCGCATGATCGCCAGCCGCGCGCGCCGCTTGTCATTGGCCCGTACGATGATCCACGGCGCGAATTCCTTGTGGGTGCGCTCGAACATTGTGTCGCGCACCTTGGTGTAGTCGTCCCACTTGGTGATGCCTGCAACGTCGATGGGGGAAAACTTCCAGCTCTTCAGCGGGCTGTAGCGGCGGTCGTGGAAGCGCTCGAGCTGCGTTTCCCGGCCGATGTTCAGCCAGAATTTGAAAAAGTGGATGCCCTCGTTGGAGATCATCCGTTCGAAATGCGGCGTCTCGTCGAGAAACTGCTCGTGCTGCTGCGGGGTGCAGAAACCCATCACCGGCTCGACACCGGCGCGGTTGTACCAGGACCGGTCGAAAGTGACGAATTCGCCTGAAGTCGGGAAGTGGTCGACATAGCGCTGGTAGTACCATTGACCAAGCTCGGTCGGGGTCGGCTTGGTCAGCGCCACGTTGCGTGCCGTGCGCGGATTGAGGTACTGGCGCACCACGAAGATCGTGCCGCCCTTGCCGGCAGCGTCGCGGCCCTCGAACAGCGCCATCACCCGTTTGCCGGTCGACTGCAGCCAGGCCTGCGCCTTGACCAGCTCGATCTGCAGCTTCTCGAGCATCTCGTCATACTCGTCGCTTTTCATCTTCTTGTCGTAGGGATAGCCGCCGGCGGTCAGCTTGTTGTCCTCGACCCAGTCGGGAAGCACGGGATTATCGATGTCGAACTCCCTCTCCTTGCCGCCGATCCTGATCTTCAGCGGCCCCGAAGTTGGCGCGGCGGGACTTTCCTTGGCTTTTTTCATCGAGACGAACCCTTTCCAGCTTCCGGACTCATGCTATGGGGAGCCACTACAGCGCCGCGCGTCCGTTTGGATGCGCAAAGGACGCTGTAGCACTTTTAATTTGCGCATGATCCTTTCCGAAAATCGATTCCCGATTTTCGGGGTCATGCGGCAAGCGATCTGGTGGAAGTTTTCCGCCACCGTGCGACCGGGTGCGAAGACATTGGGGGGCAGGTCACGAGCGAATGGCTGACCTGGACACAGAGCAGAGAGGCGTCACGCAAACCATGGCCGCACGGCTGTGGAATAGCCGCTGGCTGCTTGCGGCCGGTATTGTTGCGGTTCTCGCTGTTTATGCCTTGGCCGGGATTTCAGCCTATGTCGTCCCCGCGGCGCTGCTGTTGCTGCTTGCAGCGGCTATACTGCCGACCGCCGCCGCGCGCCAATCCACCGACAGCGGCGCTGCCATCGAGGCCATCGGCCTGCAGCGGCTCTCGGGCGAATATCTGGCCGCCGCCGTCGCCGATCCGCTGATCATCTTCGACCGGGCTGCCACCATCGTGCATGCCAACGCCGCCGCCTTCGCCGCTTTCGGTGGCATCGCGCCAGGCATGTCGCTGTCGCTGAAATTCCGGGCACCGGAGATGCAGACCCTGCTGGATGGCGTACTATCTGGTGATATCGCCTCCGATGTCGTCGACTACATGGAGAAGCTGCCGGTCGAACGTGCCTACCGGGTGAGTGTGTCCTCGGTCGGTCACGCCACCGATCTCTATGTGCTGGTGTTCAAGGACCAGAGCGAAACGCGCAGGATCGACCGCATGCGCGCCGATTTCATTGCCAATGCCAGCCATGAACTGCGCACGCCGCTCGCCTCAATCGCCGGCTTTATCGAAACGCTGCGCGGGCCAGCCCGCAACGACGCGGCGGCGCGCGACCAGTTTCTGCAGATCATGCAGAGCCAGACCGGTCGCATGGCGCGTCTGATCGACGATTTGTTGTCGCTGTCGCGGCTCGAGATGAAACCCTATCTGAAGCCGGGAACCGAGGTGGACCTGCGGCAGACAGTCGACAGCGTCATCGATTCGCTCGGACCGCTGGCCAGCGAAAACGCCGTTGCCATCGAGCGGCACTACGCCGATGGGCCGCTTCATGTGCCTGGCGACCGAGATGAGCTTTTCCAGGTTTTCGAGAACCTCCTGGAAAACGCCTGCAAATACGGGCAGTCGGGTGGGCGCGTGGTTGTATCCATAGCGCATGGCGATGCCGGATCAGAGCCGGGCATCGACGTGACGATCAGAGACTTTGGCCCTGGTATTCCCGAGGAGCACATTCCGCGCATTACCGAGCGCTTCTACCGCGTCGACGTCGAGACCAGCCGGACCCAGAAGGGGACCGGCCTCGGCCTGTCGATCGTCAAGCATATCCTGACGCGCCACAACGCCCGGCTTTCGATCAAGTCCGAAGTCGGCAACGGCGCGGCATTCTCGGTTCATTTGCCGACGCACTGATATCGCCCTAATTCAAGGGGACTGTTTCTTTTTTCTGTCATCCGGCTAGCGTATCAGCGGGGATTCGAGGAAACGACTCAAAATCAAAACACCCCGTGGGAAGGCATTTTGCCATGCAGTCCGTGCACATCGTCAGCGCCTATGACGAGGAGTTGAAATATCTGTCGAAGCGCATCGCCGCGATGGGCGGCCATGCCGAGCGCATGGTCGAACAGGCGGTCGCCGCTCTCGTCAATGCCGACCCAGGCCTTGCCCAGAAGGTCATCCGCGACGATACCGTACTGGACGAGGGCCAGCGCGAAATCGACGACAAGGCGATCATCATCATTGCCAAGCGTCAGCCGATGGCGGGGGATTTGCGCGAGATCGTCGGGACCATTCGCATCTCCGCCGACCTCGAACGGGTTGGCGATCTCGCCAAGAACGTTGCCAAGCGGGTGGTCGCCGTCACCGACGGACGCCAGCCGACCAGCCTGTTCCGCGGCCTCGAGGCTTTGTCCAACCTGGCGTTGACCCAGCTCAAGGAAGTGCTCGACGTCTACGCGTCTCGCTCGGTGGAGAAAATCGGCTTCGTGCGCGATCGTGACGACCAGATCGACGCCATGTACACATCGCTGTTTCGCGAATTGCTGACCTACATGATGGAAGATCCGCGCAACATCACGCCCTGCACGCATCTGCTGTTTTGCGCCAAGAACATCGAGCGTATCGGTGATCACGCCACCAACATAGCCGAGACCATCTACTACATCGTCACCGGCGATCAGTTGCCGGCTGAGCGGCCCAAGGGCGACAAGACCGATAAAATCAGCCTTTCCGGGACGCAGCCGCTGAAGTGAACGCGCCTCTCGAACCGTAATCCGATTTACGCTAAGCTTTCCGGGCTTTGCCTCTATCCTCGTCCGTGGATTTGCTCCGGGAGGTCGTGATGGAAAATGTTCGGAACCTGACCCCGGCGCCTGGGCCGACATCCGGCATTATCGCTTGCGGCGTCTACACGGCCGGGCGCCGCATCGCCGACATTCCCATCGAGGAAGCCGGCGAATGGGCAAAGAAATCCGGTCATGTCGTCTGGATCGGCCTATTGGAGCCCGACCGTAACCTGTTGCTGCGCGTCCAGGCGCAATTTCACCTGCATGAGCTGGCAATCGAGGATGCCGAGCACCCGCACCAGCGGCCGAAGATCGAGCAATATGGCGACGCCTTGTTCATCGTCGCTCGCACCGCGCAGCTGATCGACGGTCGGGTCACCTTCGGCGAGACCCATTTGTTTGTTGGCTCAGGCTACATCGTCAGCGTCAGGCACGGTCCTTCGACGTCCTATGCCGCCGTTCGGCAGCACTGGGAAAGCTGCCCGCACTCGCTGGCCAAGGGTGAGGATTTCGTCCTTTACGCCATTCTCGATTTCATCGTCGACAATTACATGCCGGTGCTCGAGCAGATCGAGGACGAGGTCGAGGTGATCGAGGACAAGGTTCTGCTGAAGCCGATGACCGCTCCCGACATCGAACGGCTCTATATGCTGCGCCGCGATCTCCTACGCCTGCGCAATGCCGCGCTTCCGCTGGTCGAAGTCTGCCGACGGCTGACCAGCGCCGAGCTGCCGCAGATACACACCGCCATGCATCCGCTGTTCCGCGACGTCACCGATCACATCCGCACCGTCCAGGAGAAGATCGACAGTCTGCGCGAGGTGCTGGCGTTCGCTTTCGAGGCGAGCTTGCTGGTCGGCCAGAGTCAGGAAACCGCGAACACCAAGAAGCTCGCCTCCTGGGCCGCAATCCTGGCGGTGCCGACGGCGCTCGCCGGCATCTACGGCATGAACTTCAGCGACATGCCGGAACTGAAGATGGAATACGGCTATCCGGTGGTGCTGGGCGCTATCGTGCTGATCTGCACGTTTCTCTACTGGCGGTTCAGGAAGAACGGGTGGCTGTGAGGGTAGGCAGTAGGCAGTAGGCAGTAGGCAGTAGGCAGTAGGCAGTAGGCAGTAGGCAGTAGGGCAAGAAATTCAGAGCATATTGCCCCTACTGCCTAGTCCCTACTGCCCAATCCCTAACTATCGGCTCCGCCGCCGCTCCGATGCCGGCTGGAATGCCACGCGGGCGTGGTACTTGCAGTACGGACCGGTTTCGGCGGCATCGTTGCCGCAGAAATGGAAGTCCTCTGAAAGCGGGTCGCCGTTCGGCCATTTGCAGGTCCGCTCGGTCAGCTCGACCAGCTGCAGATGCCGCGAGATCGGCAGCACGACATTTTCGACCGGACGGATGTAATGGCGCGCCACCGGTTCGGCGTCGAACTGTGTCTGCAAGGCCGTCGCGCCGATCGATGTCGTGACATGGCGTGCCGTGGTTGCTGCACGTGATACCGATTTCTGGACGGTTGATCCTTGTGCCGCCTTCTTCTGGCGTGCCGGCGTGGCGGTCGAGCGACCGCGGCCCGAGAGTTTCAGCCGATGCACCTTCCCGATGACCGCATTGCGGCTGACCCCTCCAAGCTGCGCAGCAATCTGGCTTGCGCTCAGACCCTCCGACCACAGTTTTCTCAAGAGTTCTACCCGCTCGTCAGTCCAGTTCATGAGACCGCGCTCCTCTAAGCGTGCGGCAATCGGAATCCTTCTCCCGACCCGGCAACATTTGCCGGGGCAGACACCACATATATCTGGTGATTAGGTCCGCCGCACGAAATCTAGTTATTTCTCGACTACAACTACTCTATGCGCTGACTCGGTGACAAGAGTCCCAAGTGCAACACGAATCGGTTTTTTCGGTTTTCCCCAACTTGCCCGGTCGCTTATGAGCCGGCGTCCCGTCAGGGGGCTTGCCGCGCGCCACTACGCGACGTTTTCGTTGACTTCATGGCCGAAAAACGGGATAAGCCGCACAGGCCGCCGCTTTGGCGGCTTTTTTGATTTTCCGGTACCGGAGACGCATATAATGAGCGGTTCGGCGCTTTACGAGACCTTTGCTCGCGCACCCCTGGCCTTCGACCACGGGGAAGGCACATGGCTGATTACCGACAAGGGCGAGCGATATCTCGACTTTGCCGGCGGCATCGCCGTCAATTCGCTGGGCCACAGCCATCCGCATCTGGTCGCCGCACTCACCGAGCAGGCAGCCAAGCTGTGGCATGTCTCCAACCTCTACGAGATCCCCGGGCAGAGCCGGCTTGGCGAGCGGCTGGCCGACGCCACCTTCGCCGACAAGGTGTTCTTCACCAATTCCGGCGCCGAGGCGCTGGAATGCGCGATCAAGACGGCGCGCCGCTGCCAGTTCGTCAACGGACACCCCGAGCGCTTCCGCGTCATCACCTTCGAAGGTGCCTTCCATGGCCGCACGCTGGCGACCATCGCGGCCGGCGGCCAGTACAAATATCTCGAGGGCTTCGGCCCCAAGGTCGAAGGTTTCGATCAGGTCAGTTTCGACGACATCGACGCCGCCGAAAAGGCGATCACGCCGGAGACGGCCGCCATCCTGATCGAGCCGGTGCAGGGCGAGGGCGGTATCCGTCCGGTGCCGACGCAATCGCTGAAGCGGCTCAGGCAATTGTGCGAACAGCACGGCCTGCTGTTGATCTTCGACGAGGTCCAGTGCGGCATCGGCCGCACCGGCAAGCTGTTTGCGCATGAATGGTCAGGTGTAACGCCAGACATCATGGCGATCGCCAAGGGCATTGGCGGCGGCTTCCCGATGGGTGCCTGCCTTGCCACGGATGAAGCGGCCGTCGGCATGACCGCTGGCGTGCATGGCACCACGTTCGGCGGCAACCCGCTGGCCATGGCAGTCGGCAACGCCGTGCTCGACGTCGTGCTGGAAGACGGCTTCCTCGAAGATGTCCAGCGCAAGGCGCTGCTCATGAAGCAGGGGCTGGCGTCGGTCGCCGACGAGTTTCCCGAAATCATCGAGGACATCAGGGGTGCCGGGCTGATGCTCGGCCTCAAATGCGCCATGCCCAACACCAAGGTGAACATGGCCTTGCGCGACCAGCACCTGCTGGCGGTTCCGGCCGGCGACAACGTCATTCGCCTGTTGCCGCCGCTCACCGTCACCGACGCCGAGATCCATGACGCGCTCAACCGCATTCGCGCCGGCGCCAAGGGCCTGGCGGAGGCGATCGCTTCCGCCGCGGCGAAGTAATCCCGGAACCATTGCTGATGTCAGTTCGCCATTTCACCGATCTTTCCGCCGTTTCCGAAGGCGATTTGCGCTTCATGCTGGACGATGCGGTGGTGCGAAAGGCGCGCCTCAAGGCCGGCGAGCGCACCAAACCGCTCGAAGGCAAGGTGCTGGCGATGATCTTCGACAAGCCGTCGACGCGCACACGCGTCTCCTTCGACGTCGGCATGCGGCAGCTCGGCGGCGAGACCATCATGCTGACCGGCACCGAGATGCAGCTCGGCCGTTCCGAGACCATCGCCGACACCGCCAAGGTGCTGTCGCGCTATGTCGATGCGATCATGATCCGCACCACCTCGCGTGAGCGACTGCTGGAGCTGACCGAGAACGCCACCGTGCCAGTGATCAACGGACTGACCGACGACACCCATCCCTGCCAGCTGATGGCCGATATCATGACCTTCGAGGAGCATCGCGGTCCGGTCGCCGGCAAGACCATCGCCTGGACCGGCGACGGCAACAATGTGCTGCATTCGCTGATCGAGGCCTCGGCCCGGTTCCGCTTCAACCTCAACGTTGCCGTGCCCGAAGGCAGCGAGCCGGCGCAGAAGCACATTGACTGGTCGCAGGCGCATGGCGGCAAGCTGCACTTCACCCGCTCGCCCGAGGAAGCCGTCGACCAGGCCGACTGCATCGTCACCGATTGCTGGGTGTCGATGGGCCAGGAGCATCGCGCCCGCGGCCACAATGTGTTCTCGCCCTACCAGGTCAATGCCAAGCTGATGGCCAGGGCCAAGCCGGACGCGCTGTTCATGCACTGCCTGCCGGCGCATCGCGGCGAGGAGGTGACCGACGAGGTCATCGACGGACCGCATTCGGTGGTCTTCGACGAGGCCGAGAACCGGCTCCATGCCCAGAAGGCCGTGCTGGCCTGGTGTCTCGGCGCTTGAAGTGTCTCGGCGCTTGATCCCCAGGAGCTTGATCTGCGGGGGTGTGATGCCTATTTGCGCCGCATCACGCAAATCAAGCGCGTTTCGACGCATGCGCCCCGGAGGGCGGCATGGCCGCGCCCTGGAGCTTTGTCATGTTGGAAACCTATCAAGTGACTGAACATCACCCCAAACTCGGCGAATTTGGCTATGCCGGCGACGATCACGTCGTGCCGTTCGAGGTCGGCCCGCTCGATGTGCGGGGCCGCACGGTCCAACTCGGGCCGATGCTGGACGCCATCCTCGGCCGCCACGATTATCCCGAGCCGGTCGCCCGCCTGCTGGCGGAGGCCTGTGTGCTGACCGTGCTGCTCGGCACTTCGCTGAAGTTCGAGGGCAAGTTCATCCTGCAGACCCGCACCGACGGGCCTGTCGACATGCTGGTCGCCGATTTTTCCACGCCCTCGGCATTGCGCGCCTATGCGCGTTTCGATGCCGACCGGCTGGAAGCGCTGGTCGCGGCCGGCGAAACCTCCCAGCAGACGCTGCTCGGCAGCGGCGTGCTGGCGCTGACCATCGACCAGGGCGCTCACACGCAGCGCTATCAGGGCATCGTCCAGCTCGACGGCGAGACGCTGGAGGATGCTGCGCGCACCTATTTTCGTCAGTCGGAGCAGATCCCGACGGATCTCAGGCTGTCGGTGGCCAAGCTTTTGACGCCCGGTCCCGGCGGCGCCCGCGAGCAGTGGCGCGCCGGTGGTATCCTGGCGCAGTTCCTGCCGCAGTCGCCCGAGCGCATGCGCGTCCCGGACCTGCCGGGTGGCGATGGCGATCCGCGCGAGGAGATCCACGATCCGGCCGACAATTCCTGGCAGGAGTTGCTGGCGCTGCTCGGTACGATCGAGCCGACCGAACTGATCGACCCGACGATCGGCGCCGAGCGGCTGCTCTACAGGCTGTTCCACGAGCATGGCGTGCGCGTCTTCGGCGGCGTTCCGGTCGCCGACCAGTGCTCGTGCTCCAAGGACAAGATCCGCGGCATCCTCGAGGGTTTTTCCGCCCAGGAGATCAAGGACAGCACCGAAGACGGCGGCATCCACGTCGCCTGCGAATTCTGCTCGAAGCAATATGATTTCGATCCGGCGGAATTTGCGGCCCAGTAGAGAAAAAAACCACGCCTCACCGGCCGCTCCGCGGCCGGTGAGGCGAAATCAATTCACCGTCCGCCGCGTCCCCGGCAGATCCAGCGAAAACGCCGGAATGGCGATGTCGAACGTCTCGCCCCGCTTGTTGCGCATCGTGTAGTGCCCGACCATGATGCCGGATGGTGTCGAGAGCGGGCAACCGGACGTGTACTGGTAGCTGTCGCCGGGATTGAGTTCGGGCTGGTCGCCGACCACGCCGGGGCCACGCACTTCCTCGACCCGGCCGGTGCCGTCGGTGATGTGCCAATAGCGCGACAGAAGCTGCACGAAATCGTCCGACTGATTGTCGATCGTTATCTGATAGCCCCAGACATAGCGGTTCTCCGAGGGATCCGAACGGTCCTCCAGATAGAACGGCCTGACCTGCACTTCGATGTTGCGCGTGACGGCGCTATACATAAGCGGCTCCAAAACAATCTAGAGCATGATCCTGAAAAGTGGGAACCGGTTTTCAGAAAAGATCATGCTCAAAGAAACAGAGATAGAGCCCCATCCCGGTTCAATCGGGATGGAACAGGCTCTAGGTCGAACTTTCGGCGCTCCACGCGGGCTGGTCAACGGTGCGCGTCCTGTCATTGCGGACGGAACCGCAGGTGGCGGCAAAGAATGTCATTTAAGTGACACATGACAATGATGGTGTGCGCCGACCAGTGCCGCGCGACTCGGGCGCTCTGTCGAATTGTTGAATCGGTCGTCATGCCAGCCAGATTGTTCTGGCGGACCGGTTTTCCTGGAGTGACCGGATCTCGATGGAACTCACTCTCATAGCCGCCACGCTTTCAACTGCCCTCATTCTCTCAAATCTCGCCAGCATCGTGCTCGCCGCTTCGCGTCTGAAACGGCGCCGCGCCATTGCCGCGCCGGCCGGCAAGCCACGGCCGGTGTCGATCGTCGTGCCGTCGCGCGGCGTCGAGCCGTTCACGCAGGAGACGCTGGAGCGCGCCTTCTCGCTCGACTGGCCGTGCTACGAGTTGATTTTCTGCGTCGCCCATGCCGACGATCCGGTGGTCAAATTGATAAACAGGACGATCGTCCGGTTTTCGAAAGTGCCGGCCCGGCTGCTTGTCGGCGACGACCGCATCAGCGCCAATCCGAAACTCAATAATTGCGTCAAGGGCTGGGAGGCGGCGCGGCACGACTGGGTCGTCCTGGCCGATTCCAACGTGCTGATGCCGAGGGACTACGTCCAGCATCTGATGGCTGCCTGGCGGCCCGGCACCGGCCTTGTCTGCTCGACGCCGATTGGCTCGCGGCCGGCCGGCTTCTGGGCCGAGGTCGAATGCGCTTTCCTCAACACGCTGCAGGCGCGCTGGCAATATGCCGGCGAGGCGCTCGGCCTGGGCTTTGCCCAGGGCAAGAGCATGCTCTGGAACAAGCCGATGCTCGACGCCAATGGCGGCATCCGCGCGCTGGCCGCCGAGATCGCGGAGGATGCCGCCGCGACCAAGCTGGTGAACAGTCTCGGCCTGCGCGTCAATCTCGTCGCCGCCCCCTTCGAGCAGCCGCTTGGCCGGCGCTCTTTTGACGAGATCTGGTCGCGTCAGGCCCGTTGGGCGCGCCTGCGCCGCGTCACTTTCCCTCTGTTCTTCGCACCCGAAATCCTGACCGGCGCCGTGGTGCCGCTGGTGCTTGCGCTGATTGCCGCGGCCAGTGCCGGCTTCAGCCTCTGGGCAACCGCCCTTGCAGTGCTGGTAGCCTTCTACCTTCCCGAGTGCGCGCTGGCCTGGTCCAAGGGCTGGTACCTGTCGCCACGCATGGTCACGGCGATCATGGCGCGCGACCTGATCCTTCCGGCGATGTGGGGGCGCGGCTGGCTCGGCGGCGCCGTCGACTGGCGCGGCAATGCGATGACCATCGGCACCAAGACGGCCGAGCTGGAGGAGACGCCGTCCGGCGCCTGAAGGCCCTACCTGGCCTTCAGCGCCTGCGCGATGTCCTCAAGCAGATCGTCGGTGTCTTCCAGCCCGACCGACAGCCGGAGCGTGCCCGGCCCGATGCCGAGCTCGGCGCGCGCCTCGTCGCTCAGATTCTTGTGCGTCGTCGTCGCCGGGTGGGTGATCAGGCTCTTGGCGTCACCGAGATTGTTGGAGATCAAGACGATGTCGAGCGCGTTCTGCAAGGCAAAGGCCGCCTGCTTGCCGCCCTTGACGTCGAGGCAGATCAGCGTCGAGCCGCCCGCCATCTGCTTCTTGACGATATCAGCCTGCGGGTGGTCGGCGCGGCCGGGATAGATGACGCGGGCGATCTCCGGCCGCTCGGCCAGGAAATCCGCGATCCGGCCGGCACTTTCCGTCTGCTGGCGCACGCGCAGCGGCAGCGTTTCCAGGCCTTTCAGCAGCGTCCAGGCGTTGAAGGGTGACAGGCTTGGGCCGGTATGGCGGAAATAGTCGTGCAGGTTCTCGTCGATCCACTTCTTGTCCGACAGGATCACCCCGCCGAGACAGCGCCCCTGGCCGTCTATGTGCTTGGTCGCCGAATAGACGACGATATGGGCACCGAGCTGCAAGGGCTTCTGCTGCAGGGGCGTGGCGAAGACATTGTCGACGATCAGCCTGGCGCCGATCGAATTGGCAAGCGAAGCGACAGCGGCGATATCGACCACTTCCAGCGTCGGATTGGTCGGGCTTTCCAGGAAGAACAGCTTGGTGTTCGGCTTGATCGCCTTTTCCCAATTGGCGATGTCGGTGCCGTCGACCAGCGTCGCCTCGATGCCGTATCTCGGCGCCAGCGTCTCGACCACCCAGCGGCAGGAGCCGAACAGCGCACGCGCCGCCACGATATGGTCGCCGGCCTTGGCGCTGCACAGAAGGGCGGCCGTCACCGCAGCCATGCCGGACGCGGTGGCACGGGCGTCTTCGGCGCCTTCGAGCGCGCACATGCGTTTTTCGAACATGTCGACGGTCGGATTAGCGTAGCGCGAATAGATGAAGCCCGGTTCCTCACCCTTGAAACGGGCCTCGGCGGCCTGCGCCGTTTCGTAGACATAGCCCTGGGTGAGGTAGATCGCTTCCGACGTTTCGCCGAAACCGGAACGCAGTGTTCCGCTGTGCACGAGTGCCGTCTGAGGCTTCCAGTTGTGCTTCTTGGTGCTCATCGCTCTTCTTCCAGACACAAAAAAACCGGCCGCGAAAGTCGCAACCGGTCCATACGGCCTTGCGGCCCGACGGTCCTTTAGCGACTTGTTTAACGTGGCTGCAAGCCGACCGGCCAAATCACCACGGGATAACGACCCTTTAGACCCGCACCGCGCTTGCGTCAATTGCCGGCTTCATTAAGAGGTTTGTACCAAGCAGGTTCCGCAAAAGTGTTCCACGGTTTTGCGACAAGAACCTGCGACAAGAAAAACGTCTGACCTAGGAGTGGAGCCTTGCGGCAGACAGGCATTCTTCCCGATCAGGACATTTCAGCGCTGTTCCAGTCCGGCGCGCTGAAGTCGGCGCGTGCGCTCGACGCCGACCAGATCCAGCCGGCCAGCCTCGATCTCAGGCTCGGCGACAAGGCCTGGCGGGTGCGCGCCTCCTTTCTGCCCGGCCCCAACCACAAGGTTTCGGAAAAGCTCGACCGGCTGCAACTGCACGAGATCAATCTTGCCGAGGGCGCGGTGCTGGAGACCGGCTGCGTCTACATCGTGCCCTTGCTTGAAAGCCTGGCGCTGCCGGCGGACATTTCGGCCTCGGCCAATCCGAAGAGTTCGACCGGACGGCTCGACATCTTCACCCGCGTCATGACCGATCGCGGCCACGAGTTCGACAAGATCGCCGCCGGCTATCATGGCCCGCTCTTTCTGGAAGTCAGCCCGCGCACCTTCCCGATCGTGGTCCGCACCGGCTCACGCCTGTCGCAGATCCGTTTCCGCACCGGCAATGCGTTGCTCTCCGAAGCCGAGTTGCACGACCTGCATCGCACCGAGATGCTGGTCGCCACCGAGCCGCCGAACATTTCCGGCGGCGGGATCGCGCTGTCGATCGACCTCAACGGCGATCAGAACGGCCTGGTCGGCTATCGCGGCAAGCATCACACCGGCCTCGTCGATGTCGACAAGCGCGCGGCCCAGGAGGTCGTCGACTTCTGGGAGCCGATCCACAAGAGCGGCGCCGGCGAACTGGTGCTCGATCCCGATGAATTCTACATCCTCGTCAGCCAGGAAGCGGTGCACGTGCCGCCGCTCTACGCCGCCGAGATGACGCCCTTCGATCCGCTGGTAGGCGAATTCCGCGTCCACTATGCCGGCTTCTTCGATCCGGGCTTCGGCCATTCGGCGTCCGGCGGCACCGGCAGCCGGGCGGTGCTGGAAGTGCGCAGCCATGAAGTGCCGTTCATCCTTGACCACGGCCAGATCGTCGGCCGGCTGGTCTACGAACATATGCTGAAGCGGCCGCAGGCGCTCTACGGCACCGATCTCGGCTCCAACTACCAGGCGCAGGGCCTGAAGCTGTCCAAGCATTTCCGCGCCGCGCGCTGAATACTTGATCAGGCGGAGCTCTTGTGAAAACTCGGCCAGGAGATGGTTCGTACTGGAAGAGCGGTGAGTTCAATGAACGACCCCTATGACGACATCTTATCGCTAACCGACAGCAAACCGATTTGGTGGGATGTCCATGACGTGCCGCGCTTTGCTCCGTTTCGTCCAGGCATGGGCGCGTATGGTAGGCCAACGGAATGCCTCCTTGTATTGGCTCGGGCGCGCGGTGGTCCTGAATATCTGCAGTTGATATGCGGGCACACCGCCCAGTTTGAGAGAGCCGATCATCTGACCCGGTCGAAGACTTTGGCAATGGGCGAGCCTCCAGCAGGTTTGCATGCCGAGAACGGCGACCTGAGTGTTGAGCCAGTCAAAGTGCTGGAGTATTGGCGGCGTGATCCAAATCCATTTGCCAAGTGGCAAAGGCTACCTGAATTTGAAATCGACCTAATCGATTGATGGCCTTCGGTCCCGACCAGACTCAGCTTGCCTGACTCTGCCCCGCCATGCTTGGTTACGCTGACCTTGAAACGAAACACTGCAAGGGGAACCAAGAAAATGCAGATTTCAAAATGGATCGTATCGGCAGCAGGCGCTGCCATGCTGGTGATGGCTGCCGGCTCTTTGTCGGCGCAGGCGGCGGAGAAAATCAAGATCGGCACCGAGGGCGCCTATCCGCCGTTCAACACCATTACGGCCGACGGCAAGGTGGAGGGCTTCGACATCGACATCGCCAATGCGCTGTGCGCGCAGATGAAGGTCGAATGCGAAATCGTCACCCAGGATTGGGACGGCATCATTCCCGCTTTGCAGGCCAAGAAGTTCGACGCCATCATCGCCTCGATGAGCATCACCGAGGAGCGCAAGAAACAGGTCGCCTTCACCAACAAATACTATACGACACCGCTCGCTCTGGTGGCGCCTAAGGACAGCGATCTCACCTCGACCGAACCGGCGGCCCTTGCCGGCAAGACGGTGGGCGCCCAGGCTTCGACCACGCAGGCCGACTATGCCCAGAATGAATATGGCAAGGCGGGCGCTGAGGCAAAGCTCTACCCGACCCAGGAAGAGGCGATCACCGATCTGCAGAATGGCCGCCTCGATGCGGTCATTTCGGACAAGTTCGTGCTGGTGGACTGGATGAAGAAGGCGAGCGAAGGCTGCTGCAAGATGATTGGAGACGTCAAGGGTACGGAGACGCAAGCCGGCATTGCCGTGCGCCTGGAAGACACGGCCCTGCGCGACAAGCTCAACGCCGCAATCGACGCCATCGTCGCCGACGGCACCTACAAGAAGATCCAGGCCAAATATTTCGACTTCGATATTTATTGAGACGTCGAAGCCGCCAATCTCCCCCCTCGTGGGGGAGATGCCCGGCAGGGCAGAAGGGGGGCGCGAGGGATCGCGACCTCTCTGCACCAGCAGACTGGTTCGAAAGAAAAACTAAGTAGGATGGAGACGTTGGCGGGACAGCGCCCCCCTCTGGCCTGCCGGCCATCTCCCCCACGAGGGGGGAGATCACGCTGTCATCGACGCCTCACAGCGCCTTCACAGCCACCTTCACCGGCTGCTCGATCTCCAGCGGGTTGCGCAGCGGCAGGCCGAAATCCCCGGCCTCGATCTCGAACACATCGCCGGCCTCGGTCTTGATGCCGTCGGCGAAGGACAGCGTCGCCGTACCGAACATATGCACATGCACGTCGCCCGGCTGGCGGAAGGCCGCGTATTTGAAATGGTGATGCTCGAGATTGGCGATGGTGTGCGACATGTTCGCTTCACCGGACAGGAACGGCTTTTCCCACAGCACCTCGCTGTCGCGCACGATGCGCGAGGTGCCGCGGATATCGGGCGGCAGGTCGCCGATCAGGATTTCCGGACCGAACGAGGCGTTGCGCAGCTTGGAATGGGCGAGGAACAGATAGTTCACGCGCTCGGTGACGTGGTCGGAAAACTCATTCGACAGCGTGAAGCCGACGCGGAAAGGTGCGCCGTCATCGCCGATGACATAGATGCCGGCCACCTCGGGCTCTTCGCCGGCGTCCTTGGCAAAGGCCGGTGACAGGAGTGCGGCGCCTGGCGCCACCGCCATCGTGCCATTGCCCTTGTAGAACCATTCCGGCTGCACGCCGATCTGGCCTTTCGCCGGCTTGCCGCCCTCCAGCCCCATGCGGAACATCTTCATGGAATCGGTGAGCTGCTCCTCGCCGTCGGCGCTCAGCTTCTTGTGCATGGAATCGCGCGTTGCGGCGGAGCCGAGATGCGTCAGCCCGGTGCCGGTCAGGTGCAGATGCGCCGGATCGGGGTGATTGATCGGCGACAGCAGCCGCCCCTTCTTGTAAGCGGCCTCGAGATCGACCGTCTCGCCAAGCCCCTTGCGTTCGATCAGCGCGACGAGGCCGACGCCGGTGCGGGCGGCCTCCATCGCCAGCGAATAGACGCTGCGGGCGCCATTGATGATCCGGGTCTTGCCGCCATTGCGGGCGACGACGCGGATGGTCTCGGCGTCGTCAAGGATCTGGGAGATCAGCATGATGAATCCTCTCTCATTTGCCTTGGCAGGGCTGCCAAAACGGCAGACCTTGCTCGGCGCGGCCGGACCTCGTCCATGCCACGGTTTAAATTCTCAGTTCGGATTGCGCTCGCGGGCCTGGTCCCTCAGGGACTTCTGTTACCGGGTTGCCGGCAGCGCCGCGATCGTATGCCTCCTGCTTGCCTCGACTAGAGCAGTTCACCGTCTCACGGAAACGGCGAACCGCTCTAACTCATTGTGGTGCAATTCCGGGCGGAAAACCGTTTCACACTTTTCCTTGGAATTGCTCTTAAGCCCGTTCAGGCCTTGTTCTTGTTGTAGACGTCGAAGATCACGGCACCGAGCAGCACCAGGCCTTTGACCACCTGCTGCCAGTCGACATTGACGCCCATGATCGACATGCCGTTGTTCATCACGCCCATGATGAAGCCGCCAACGACCGCACCGATGACCTGACCGACGCCGCCCATGGCCGAGGCGCCGCCGATGAAGACGGCGGCGATGACGTCGAGCTCGCTGCCGAGGCCCGCGGCCGGCACCGCCTGTCCCAGTCGCGCCGCGATGATCAGGCCGCCGAGCGCCGACAGCACGCCCATATTGATGAACACCATCAGCGTCAGCCGCTCGGTGTTGATGCCCGACAGCTGCGCGGCCTTGGAATTGCCGCCCATGGCGTAGATACGGCGGCCGATGGTCATGCGCTTGGTGACGAAGACGAACAGCGAGATCAGCACGCCCATGACGAGCAGCACCACCGGCAGGCCCCTGTAGCTGGCGAACTGGTAGACCAGGAACAGGGCCAGCGCGCTGCCGACCAGCGTCTTGACGACGAACAGGGCAAAGGGCTCGGCCTCATAGCCATGGCGTTCGCGCTTGCGGCGCGTCCTCACCCCGAAATAGGCATAGGCCAGCACGGCGATCAGGCCCAGCACGATCGTTGTCATGTGCAGCGTCAGGCCGCTGCCCATGATGGTCTTGCCGGCCGCGTTCACCGTCGGCGGGATCAGCGTCAGCGGGCCGATGACATCCGGGATGAAGCCGGAGCTGAGCGCCTTGAAGCCATCGGGTAGCGGCCCCACCGAGGATCCGCCGCCCAGCAGGGCCTGGCAGATGCCGCGGAAGATCAGCATGCCGGCCAGCGTGACGATGAAGCTCGGTATCCGGTGATAGGCGATCCAGTAGCCTTGCGCGGCGCCGATCGCGCCGCCCACGATCAGGCAGATGATCGACACCACCAGCGGATTGCTGAACGGGCCGAGCGGCCAGATGACCATCATCATCGCCGCCAGCGCGCCGATGAAGCCCGCCACCGATCCGACACTCAGGTCGATATGGCCGGAGACGATCACCAGCAGCATGCCCAGCGCCATCACGATGATGAACGAGTTCTGCTGCACCAGATTGCTCAGGTTCACCGGCTTGAACAGCGTTCCGTTCGTGGTGAACTGGAAGAACACCATGATGGCGATCAGCGCCAGGATCAGGCCGTACTCGCGCAGGTTCGTCGTCAGCGCCGAGACGGCGATGCGTGGGCGCTGCTCTTCGGCGACGTTGCCCTGCGGGGCGGGGGCGCTTTCGGTGCTCATGCTGCTTTTCCTTCTCCACGAACGATGGCACGCATTATTTTTTCCTGGCTTGCTTCCGCGGCGGGCATTTCGCCCACGATGCGCCCTTCGTTCATGACGTAGATGCGGTCGGTGATGCCGAGCAATTCCGGCATTTCCGACGAGATGACCACGATCGCCTTACCCTCCGAGGCGAGCCGCGCGATGATCGTATAGATTTCGTACTTGGCGCCGACATCGATGCCGCGTGTCGGCTCGTCGAGGATCAGCACGTCCGGGTCGGCGAACAGCCATTTCGACAGCACCACCTTCTGCTGGTTGCCGCCGGAGAGATTGCCGGTCATCTGATAGACGCTGGACGCGCGGATATTGGTCTTCTTGCGATAATCGTTGGCGACGGCGAGTTCGCGCATGTCGTCGATCACGCTGTGGCGCGACACGCCGCCGAGATTGGCCAACGTGATGTTGTGCTTGATATGGTCGATGAGGTTGAGGCCGTAAGTCTTGCGATCCTCGGTGACGTAGGCGATGCCGTGCTGGACCGCCTTGCTCACGGAGGATACGTCGATCGGCTTGCCCTTGAGCAGCACCTCGCCGGAGATGCGGCGGCCGTAGGAGCGGCCGAACAGGCTCATGGCGAATTCGGTGCGGCCAGCGCCCATCAGCCCGGCAATGCCCACCACTTCGCCCTTGCGCACGTTGATGTCGATGCCCTTGATCACCTGCCGCTCGGCATGGATCGGGTGATAGACCGACCAGTTCTTCACTTCGAACACGACCTCGCCGATATCAGGCTCGCGCGGCGGATAGCGGTCGTCGAGTGAGCGGCCGACCATCGAAGTGATGATGCGGTCTTCCGAGATGTCCTTCTTGGCCAGCGTCTCGATGGTGCGCCCGTCACGGATCACCGTCACCTTGTCGGCGACCCGGTTGACCTCGTTGAGCTTGTGCGAGATCAGGATCGAAGTCATGCCTTGCCGCTTGAACTCGAGCAAAAGGTCGAGCAGCGCCTGGCTGTCCTTTTCGCTCAGCGAAGCCGTCGGCTCGTCCAGGATCAGCAGCTTGACTTCCTTGCTCAGCGCCTTGGCGATTTCGACCAGCTGCTGCTTGCCGACGCCGATATTGGTGATCAGCGTCTTGGGGTCCTCCTTGAGGCCCACTTTCTTCAACAGCGCGCTGGTGCGCTCCTCGTTGGCATCCCAGTCGATGACGCCGAATTTGGCGTGTTCGTTGCCAAGGAAGATGTTTTCCGCGATCGACAGCATCGGCACCAGCGCAAGCTCCTGGTGGATGATGACGATGCCCTTGTGTTCGCTGTCATGGATGCCTTTGAACTGGCATTCCTGGCCTTGGAAGATGATCTGGCCGTCATAGGTGCCGGAGGGATAGACGCCCGACAGCACCTTCATCAGCGTCGACTTGCCGGCGCCGTTTTCGCCGACCACGGCATGGATCTCGCCTTCCTCGACGCTGAGGTTGACGTTCGACAGCGCCTTCACGCCGGGGAACGTCTTGGTGATGTCGCGCATCTCCAAAATCGTCGAGGCCATGGGACAACCGCTCCTTGAGAGGTCGGCAAACATTGCCGGCGAGGTCGGCGACAATACCGGGCTCGCTGGTGAACGAAAAGGGGCCCTGCGTTGCGCAGGACCCCTGACTTTGTAACCGGGTTACTTCAGTTCGTCGGCCTTGATGTAGCCGGAGTCGACGACCAGCGCCTGGTAGTTCGACTTGTCGACCTCATGCGGCGTCAACAGGATCGAGGGAACGACCTTGACGTCGTTGTTGTAGGTCTTTTCATCGAGGCCGTCCGGCTTGCCGCCCGAGAGCACCTTGTCGACGAGCTCGACGGTGGCCTTGGCCAGTTCACGGGTGTCCTTGAACACGGTCGAATACTGCTCGCCCGTGATGATCAGCTTGACCGAAGCGGTCTCGGCGTCCTGGCCGGTCACAACAGGCCACGGCTGAGCCTCGGTGCCGTAGCCGACGGCGCGCAGCGAGGCGGTGATGCCGCGCGACAGGCCGTCATAGGGCGAAAGAACGCCATCGACGCGGCTGCCGTCCGAATAGTTGGCCGACAGCAGGTTGTCCATGCGCGCCTGGGCGGTGGCGGCGAGCCAACGCAGCGTGCCGACCTTGTCCATGCCGGTCTGGCCGGACTTGATCTTGATTGAGCCGTCGTCGATCAGCGGCTGCAGGACGGAGATGGCGCCATTGTAGAAGAAGAAGGCGTTGTTGTCGTCGGGCGAGCCGCCGAACAGTTCGACGTTCCACGGCTTGGTGTTCGGGAAACGCTCCTTGAGGCCCTTGACCAGCGAATTCGCCTGGATCACGCCGACGCCGAAATTGTCGAAGGTGGTGTAGTAGTCGACATTGGCGGTCTTCTTGATCAGGCGGTCATAGGCGACGACGACGACGCCCGCGTCAGCGGCCTTCTGCAGAGCATCCGACAGGGTGGTGCCGTCGATCGAAGCGATGATCAGCGCCTTCGGGCCTTTGGTGATCTCGTTTTCCAGCTGGCTGAGCTGGTTGGGGATGTCGTCCTGCGCGTATTGCAGGTCGACGGTGTAGCCGAGAGCCTCGAGCTGGGACTTGACGGCATCGCCGTCGTTGATCCAGCGCTGCGAGGTCTTGGTCGGCATCAGCACGCCGACGAGACCCTTGTCGGCTGCGTGCGCCGAGTAGGTCATGGCAGCGATGCCAAGGGCCGCGACGGCGGCCAGTGTCTTGATGATTTTCACTTCAACTCTCCCTGTTTGATGGACGCGGCACCCCGGGGGTCGCGGGCCGCGCAATCGTGCAGAAGCGCCAAGGCACTGCTGCCGTCATATCGATCTCCGGTATCCTCCCATGGCCCCGAGACGCTGATTCAATCGATACGATTTTGCTCGTCAGCGACCGTCACGTCTTGGAACGCGCGGAGGGTGTGGGTCTTTGCCATAACTGTCAAATGCGATCTTTGATGGTTGCTATATCATGGTTGGTATATGTATTGCGACGTGACGGGCTGACCCCGATGTCGGCCTAACACGAGCAGAAGGCAGGGAAAGCGATGGCGCGGCCCGGGAATCCGACAACAGCTTCAAATGGTTACAGAGAAGCACCGGGCGATGGCGAAACCCTGCTGCGCAGCGGTCTCAGTCTGCGTCACATGCGCATGATCGTCGCGCTCGACGACCATGGCCGGGTCAGCGCGGCAGCCCAGGTTCTGAACATTTCGCAGCCGGCGGCCTCGCGCATGATCGCGGAGATGGAGGCGGTGCTGGAGGTCAAGCTGTGCGAGAGGCTGCCGCGCGGTATCACCTTGACGCCATACGGCAAGGCTTTGGCCAGGCGCGCGCGCTCGATCCTGCTGGAGATGCGCGAGGTCGACCGCGAGATTTCCGAGCTCAAGGCGGGCAAGGGCGGTTCGGTTTTCCTGGGTGCCGTGACCGCGCCGGCCATCGAGTTGGCGGTGCCGGCAATTCGTGAAATCCGCCGCATTTACCCGCGTATCGAGATCACCATGCAGGTCGAGACCTCCAATGTGCTGGCACGTGAGCTGATCGCCACGCGCCATGACTTCATCATCGCGCGCATCCCCGACGATCTCAATCCGCGGCTGTTCGAGTCGCGCGTCATCGGCGTCGAGAAGGCCTGCCTGATCGTGCGCCGGGGCCATCCGCTCACCAAGGGCGAGGCGGTGCGGCTGGAAGAGACCGCCGCCTATGACTGGGTCTTCCAGTCTGGCGGCTCGCCCTTGCGCCAGGCGATGGAGAGCAACTTCCTCAACCGCAACATCGCTCTGCCGGACCGCATCCTGAACACCAGTTCGCTGCTCCTGACCCTGGTCATGGTCGCGCAATCCGATGCCATCGCACCGGTCTCTGTCCAGGTGGCGAAATTCATCCAGAACCCTGACGGGCTGGCCGGCGCCATTGACGTCGTCCAGACCGAATTCGACATCGAGGTCAGGCCCTACAGCCTGATCACGGTCAGGAATCGCGCGCTGTCGCCGGCCGCCAAGATGCTGCACGACTTCATTCTGAGAGAAGTGGGATGATGGCTCGCTCGGGTAAGGTTGTCCGCGAAAGCACCGCCAGGCCGAGGCTAGAGCAGTTCACCGTTTCACGGAAACGGCGACCCGCTCTGACTCCTTGTTTTGACGCAATTCCGGACGGAAAACCGTTTCACACTTTTCCTGGAATTGCTCTAGCGAAAAGCGAACTGGGAACATTGTTTCCCGCCGATGCGTTCATGATCTTGCAAGGGACGATTTCTCTGGAGGCTGAACATGCGCAGCTTCGAAATCATTGATCTGCTTTGCGTGATCGAGGCCTGCAAGCACGATCGATCGGTCGGGAATTTCGTTTCCATGGCTGAAGGCGTGGAAGAATTGCGGGTGTTGACCGGCGATTTCGTTTCATCGGATGACGTGGCAGCAAACGCCCTCGCAACGGTGGCGCTTGCGCGAGGCTGCTCGGTTGTGTTCGACGAACAGGCAGGCGCTGAAATGGTTCTGACGCCTTAGACTGGAGCGGGTAGAGGGAATCGAACCCTCGCGTTCAGCTTGGGAAGCTGACAAGCTACCATTACATCATACCCGCGTGTGCCCTCGTTACCATGAGGGTTAGCCTCGGGCAATCGCAAAGCGGTCTGTTCTCACGACGGTCGTGCTGCGGATCACGGCGCGCCCGCCGCCGTGAATTGCCGTTTTGCCTCCGCGACCTTGTTGCTGGTGGCGAAGCTTGGCCAGTATTTCGAGATGGCCAGCGTCGCGCCGGCGGAAGAGAAGTGGCCATAGTCGAAGTAGAGAAATTCATTGGTCGTGGCATCGGCGTATGAACAACCTGCCGAGTCGCACAGATACGTCAGCGGATCTATGAAATCGGCCCCTTTGGTGAACGGCAGAACCCGTGCGTTGATGTTCGGATCCATAGCCATCGGCCAGGATGTGGTTCCGGCATGCTCCCGTTTCACCAAGAAAGCGATCTTCTGGACGTCGGCGATGAATTCCGGAGACTGGCCGACGGTATAGACCTTGACCCCCATCTCGCGAAGCCGATCGATCGTCTTCTGCAGGCCGTCGAAGCCCCTGGCCTGGTAGTCGGTCCATCGGCCGCTCAAGATCACCGCCTGGATGTTGGCGTCGCGAATGATCGACAAGGCCCGTTCGTTGAAGCGGGTGCAGGCGGGCCGAGCATAGGAAAAATAGGTCAGGTCGGGCGGACAGCCGGCATAGGTGTATTGGATGACATTGGCCTGGATTTTCTGGGCGTTGGGCTCAAGTCCCGGAACATAATGGGCAGCGAAAGAATCGCCCCACAGCAGCACATTGGTGGCAAAGCCCGTTGTACGGGTGCAGTCGGCGAGGTTCCAGTCTTCGATGCGGGTCCCGTTTTCGTTGAAACAGATGCCGTTGCGCCAGTCGCCGACCCGGATACGTTCGGTCGAGAAATCCGGAAACCGTTGCGGGAAACCGTTGCCCAGTGCACCGGCCAAACCACCGGCGCACAGCAGCACGATTGCCGTCGCCGAAAAGGCGAAGATAGGCAGCGGGGCGGTATAGGCACGTTTGTGGCGGAAGGGTTGCTCGACATATTTCCAGGAGAATGCCGCCAAGGCGAAACTGGCCACCGTCATCGCGATAATCGTTGGCACACCGACAGTCTTCAGGGAGAGATAATGGACGAACGAGTTGATCGGCCAGTGGACGAGGTAAAGCGAATAGGAAATGAGGCCGACCCAGACCAGCGGCGCCAACCGAAGCACGCGAGTGGCGACAGATGCCGGCCTGTCGGCGCTATCCTGGCCAGCATAGATCAGCAAAGCTGTTCCGATGCACGGGAATAGGGCGTTGTAGCCGGGGAACGGATCGCTGTCCGAAATCATCACAAAGCCAAATGCAACCAGGGCAAAGCCGGCGAGGCCGATCAGGTCCGCCGCCAGCCGACTGGCTAGGACCGGAGGCTTCCGCAACATCAGCATGGCGCCCAGCGCCAGCTCCCATATGCGCGTCGGCAAGAGATAGAACCCTGCCGTCGGTGCCAGCGAGGTTGCTATGACTGCCAGGGCAAAGCTGCCGATGGCCATCGGCAGAAGTACCGTCAGCCAGCGCTTCGAGACGTATCGGTGGATCAGATAAAGGAGGATCGGCGCGAAGATATAATACTGCTCCTCCACCGAAAGCGACCATGTGTGCAGGAGCGGCCGCAGTTCGGCGTCGATGGAGAAATAGTTCGTCGTTTTCCAGAAATAGATGTTCGACCAGAAGGTCGAGGCGGCGATCACGCTAAGGCTGAATTCGTGGAGATCCGAAGGCAGAAGGATGAACCAGGCGGCAATGCTCGCGAGCAGGATGACGAAGGTCAGCGCCGGCAGGATGCGCCGTGCGCGGCGCCAGTAGAAGCGGCCGATCGAGAACTGGCCCCGCTCAAGATCATCGAGCAGGCTGCCGCTGATCAGATAGCCCGATATGACGAAGAAGATGTCGACGCCGGTGAAGCCGCCAGGAATGGCGGACACGCCGAAATGGAAGAGCACGACAGGCAGCACCGCAACGGCCCGCAGGCCGTCGATGTCGCGCCGGTAGTTCATCCGGCCGGCCCGCGCGCGACCACCAGGATCCGTGCGGCCGCACCCGACACGCTCATGGGGCGATGCCTCAGGTCGTGGTGAAAATCCCGGCTCGTCGATCTCACAGGCTTACCCTCAGGCAGCAATTTTGCTGCGCTGCAATATGGGTGTCAAGGCATATATTGGCCGTCGCGAAATTCGCCAGCAACGCACCACGATCAGGCGCCAGGCAGATAGATCACTGCATGGTCGTCCGCATAGGCCCGCTTCCAGCCCAACTGGTCGAAAAAGGGGATGCGGGCGTCGTCAGCCGACAGCAGCGCCCAGCCTATTGCGTATTGCTTCAACCGGGCTTCGAGGAGTGGCTTGCCGTTGCTGTGACCCGTCTCGTCATCGGCTTTTGTGAAACCTCCCAGGAACAGCTGGTCCGTCCGTCCGTCGATATAGGTCTTGAACCCGTGGAAAATCAGCGTGCCGCCGAAATTGTAGGAATTCAGCACGTTGCCGGATAGATGATGGCTTTGCGCGAATGCCAGCGCCCCGCTGGCCGATGTCTTCGGACTTGGCGCTACCTGATAGACGCTGCCGAGCACAGTGACCCCGCCAATCAGCAGAACGGCTGCCGTGCCGCAGATGGCGTAGAACCGCCTGGCGAAGAATCTCTCCAGTCCGTCGCGCTTTTCGGCCAGCCATGCGGTGGCCGAAAGCGAGGGATATTGCTGGGCGACCTCGGCCGCCATCACCAGCGGAATCAGCAGGAAGAACAGATACATGAAGCGCACATGGGCGAGATAGACATGCAAGGTGAAGACGACGAACAAGGCCTTGGCCCAGCCAATTCGCAATCGGGACACCAGTAGCCCGAAAAGCGCCAGCAGCATCGCCGCTTCCTGGACGGGACTGTCCGGCTGATTGAACGGTTTCCATTCCATGATCAGCGACACCGCCTCATTGCCGTAGGCCACGGCGAGCGTCGCCAGGATGGCCTGGACGCCGTAGGGGTGGATCAGGCTGACCAGCGGGCAAAGCAGACCGAACGCGATCCACTTCGCCAGCAGGGACGGTTTCGACAGGCCCGTGCGCGCCAGCAGATCGAGACCGGCAAAAGCCGCGATGACGAAGCTCAAGGTGAAGGTGGCGTGCAGGTTCGCCCATAACACGACCAGCACAAGCAGCCACCAGGGCGGCGCCCGTTCTTCCCTCGCCGCACCGAAGAGCACCGCCGTCCAGATGACGATGATCGGGAAGGTGAAGACATGCGGACGCGCCGTGAAGATCGGGTTGATCAGGAACACCGCCGCGAAGGCCAGTGTAATCGCCAGGATCGGTTTCAGCCATGCGCTGAGAAACCACCCCATGAGGAAAACCGTCAGGGAGATCGAGGCGATGATCGCGGTGACGACCCCGTTCCAGCCGCCCGCCCGGTAGGCAAGAGCCAGCAGGACCTGTCCCAGCCATTCCTTGGCAATCCAGGGCTGGCCGGCAAACGTGTAGGAATAGGGATCGACGGTCGGAAATGTCCGGTTAGTCAGGAAATCCAGACCGACCTTCACTTGCCACCAGCTGTCGGGATCCTGCAGGGTGGCGCCTGCCTGGGCACCCAACGCACCGGCCATCGCCAAGGCCGCGAACAGGCAGAAGATCAGCCTGTTCCGCTCGTTGTATGTCGCGGCCTCCGCACTGGCCTGAGCGTCGTTCATGCTGCGCCGCCTCTGATCGGTTCCGGTGACAGTTGGGTTCAAGGTGTTGGATTGGCGGGGTGCTGCCGAGGCTTGTCGGCCACCCGAACTGTGCGGTCGGTGCTGTCGTCCCCGCGCCCCACAAACACGAAGCGAGCCGAGCCAAGATAGAAAACAACCGAATAGACGCAGATTCCCGCGAGGTGGACCAGCGGGTTTTCGACGATGCCTGCTGAACGGGCGGCGATCACGACGGCCAGATTGACGCTGTAGGCGACCAGAAAGACACCCCCGTAGCGCAGCGCGGTTCCGGGCTGGAAACCATCGGCTCTGCTGAAGGTCCATTGGCGGTTGAGGAAGAAGCCGAGGACAAGGCCGGCGGCATAACCCGTGGCGTTGGCAAGGATGTCGCCCAGACCCAGCGCAAGCCCGGCCAGGATGACAGCGTATCCCAGCGCCGTGTTCAACAGACCGACGGCGCCAAATCGCAGCATCCTCGGGAAGTCAAACGGCAGGCTTGACCACATGCGCAAAATATTGGGCTCCGACAGGTACCTTGGTGAGGAAGCGCTCGAACGGCCTCAGTCTCGCAAGCATCCGAGGAAAGAAAATCCGGTAGACGATCCTCGTATTGGCAAGGCCCGCCTCGGCCATGCGCCTGCGCATCTCGCGCGAATTTATCAAAACCGCGTTTTCATCGAAGGCACAGTTTCTCACCGCGTGCGTGGTCAGCGGGTTCCAGGGATTGTGTTCGAAGACGAAGAAGCTGCCGCCATCGGCCAGCACCCTGCCGATCTCGGCGAACAGTCCGATCTGCAGGTCCTCGGGAATATGGTGGAATACACAGGCCGCGAAGGCCAGGTCGAAGCTGCCGTCGGCAAAAGGAATTGTCTTGCCGTCGAAATGCGTGAAGGCGGCCTGGCCGGGAAAGCGCTTGCTGGCGATGTCGAGCGATTCCCGCGAAGGATCGAGCAAGGTGATCTCCGCGTCGGGAAACGCGTTGCGCATATGGCCGAGCGAATTGCCGACGCCGGCGCCGAAATCCAGTACTCGTCGGGGTTTGACACCGGCCCGCCGCAGCGTCGCGGCGACGTCGTCGATCTTGTACCTGGCGAAGAAATCCGGGTTTTCGCCGCTCAGCCTTATGCTTGCGGCATGCTGCTCCTGATATTCCCGCGCAAACTGGTCGAACTCCGCCTCAAGCACGTGCGGCCCTCTTTGCCATCTCCTGCAGGCGATGAACCGGCAATTCGCCGTCCTCCACCGCCTGGCTGCGCGAAACGATCTCGTTGACGAAGTAGAGCGGCCGCCGCTTTGTCTCCATGTACATGCGCCCGAGATACTCGCCGAAGATTCCGAGCACCATAAGCTGGACGCTGCCGAGGATCAGCACGATCGCGGCAAGGCTGGTCCAGCCGGGCAACACGTTTCCGACCGACCATTCGAACAGCGTGTAGCCGAGCACGACCAGCCCCAGAAGCCCGAACATCATTCCGAGCAGCGAAGCGAAGCGCAAGGGCACGATGGAGAAGCTGGTCATCGCGTCGACCGCCAGAAGAAGCATTTTCTTCAGCGGATAATGGGTGGTGCCGGCAAAGCGGCGGTGCCGCTCATAGGGGAAAGCCACCTGTTTCAGCCCGATCCAGCTAACCATGCCGCGAATGAACCTGTAACGTTCTGGCATCGCGTTCAGATGGTCGAGCGCGCGACGGTTCATCAGCCGGAAATCACCGGTATTCGGGGCTATGTCGACGTCGACCATCCGGCGCAGCAAGCGATAGAACATGGACGCGGAGGCGAGCTTGAACCAGCTTTCGCCATCGCGCGTCAGCCTCTGGCCGTAGACCACATCGAAGCCTTCGTTCATCTTCGTCATCATCGCGCCGAGCAGTTCAGGTGGATCCTGCAGGTCGGCATCGAGAATGAGAATGCGCTGGCCGCGACAGAATTCGAGCCCGGCGCTCAACGCGATCTGGTGGCCGTAATTGCGGGCGAGGTCGATGGCGACGACATGTTCGTCCTTTTCGGCCAGTTGTAGAATGGCCTCGCGCGTACCGTCGGTCGCGCCATCGATGACAAGGACGATCTCGTAGGAAGGGCCTTGTTCAAGGCATGCGGCCGTGACCCGCCGGTGCAGTTCGGCCACGCCATCCAGCTCGTTGTAGCATGGGATGACCACCGACAGCATGACGCCGCGTCGCGCGGTGTTTCTCTCCGTCTCCACCAAAGCCTTGCTCCCGCTATTCGATTGGGAATAGCGGCAATTGGTTAGAAAACAGATAAGCCAGCGGGATCGCTGCGGCAGTAGCCGGCAGTCTGCCATGCGCCTGGGCTCGGCTTGCGGCCACACTATGCTCGGTGTCTCGCTATCCCGCAGAACTCCCGGCTTGAAGCGGACAAGCCAAGTGCGTATGTCTGGCTGACGCCCTCTAGCCAGGGTACCTCAATCTGGAGACGGGCCTTGTCCGCATTGACGCGCTTCCTTGGCGACTCGCCGCTCAAGGTGATCCTGAAACTGCTGGTGGTGTCTTTCCTCGTCGGCCTGGTCATGAATGCCTTCGGCTGGTCGCCGATGGATGTGCTCTACGGCATCCGGAAGTTCTTCATGGACCTGTGGAATCTCGGCTTCCACGCCATCGACCGCTTCCTCGGCTATATCTTGCTGGGCGCGGCTATCGTCGTGCCGGCGTTCATCTTGTTGAGGATCGCCAACTACCGGAAGTAGAGCATGATCCCGAAAAGTGGGAACCGGTTTTCCGACAAGACCGTGCTTGAAAAGGACTATCAGGCGTAGCCCGCGGCGACCTCGAACAGGATGGCGTGGCGCGCCGCGAGTGCGGGCACATCCGTTGAATAGCCACCCCCGATGACGCCACACACCGGAACGCCCCGCGTGCGAAAGTGGCTGATGACCATGTCGTCGCGGGCGCGCAGGCCGTCATCCGACAGCGACAGCCTGCCAAGCCGGTCCTCAGCATGGACGTCGACGCCGGCATTGTAGAACACGATGTCCCAATGGGCTTGGGCGGAGAGCTCCGGCAGGATGGCGGCGAGCCTCTTCATGTAAGCGACGTCACCCGTGCCGTCGGGCAGCGCGACATCGAGGTCGGAGGCGATCTTGCGCACGGGATAGTTGCGGTCGCCATGCATGGAAAAGGTGAACACGCGCGGATCATCGGCGAGAATATCCGCCGTGCCGTCGCCCTGGTGCACGTCGAGGTCGACGACCAGGATGTTTTGTGCCGCGGCTTCGGCGAGCAGGACCAATGCGGCGACGGCGACATCGTTGAAGGTGCAGAAGCCCGCGCCCTGCGCGCGCCGCGCATGATGGCTGCCGCCTGCGGTGTTGCAGGCGATACCGTGGCGCAAGGCCAGCCGCGCCGCCAGCACGGTGCCGCCGGTGGCAAGCTGCGCGCGCAGCGAGACGCGGGGTCCGATCGGAAAACCGATCTCGCGCTCGATCTTCTCGGCCACGCAGCAGTTGACGACCTGGTCGACATAGTCCGCCGCATGGGCAAGCTCCAGCCATGACGCTGGTGCCGGTTCGGCGGTGCTGAGCGCGTCGGGGCCGGCGAGGCCGCGCGTACGCAGCGCCTCCATCAGCAACGGATATTTGCTCATCGGAAAGCGATGGTTGACGGCGAAGCCGGCGTCGTAGTCGGGATGATGGACGATCTGCAGAGGCATGAAATCGTATCCGGCTGGCTCACGCCAGACCGGGATTTCGGTTGGCCGTCAAGGGATAGGTGATTGCGCGGTGGCCGGAAAATGGGGCACATCGACGGTTCTATCAAGCCGCAATCAGCAAGGCAGCAATCCTTGGACAAAGGTGCAACACCAGCCGACGCCGGATCCCCTATCCACGCGGGATCCCCGATCCACCCCGGATCATTTGTCGTCACCAACCGCTCCGTGCTCGCCATCGCCGTGCCGATGACGCTTGCCTATCTGACGACGCCGATGCTCGGCCTGGTCGACACGGCTGTCGTCGGCCAGTTCGGCGATGCCGCCCTGCTTGGCGGCCTGGCGGCCGGCGCATTGATCTTCGACGTCGTCTTCACCTCTTTCAATTTCCTGCGCTCGGGCACCACCGGCCTTGTCGCACAGGCGTTTGGGCGTGGCGATGCCCTGGAGGAACAGGCGGTGTTCTGGCGCGCCGTGCTGATCGCGGTTATCGCCGGCATCGTGCTCGCGGCCCTTGCCCCACTGGTCGCCATCGCCGGGCAGAAATTCATGGGCGCCGAACCGCGCGTCAGCGAAGCGATGGGCGTCTACATCCGCATCAGGCTGCTTGCGGCACCCTTCT
Source organism: Mesorhizobium sp. M1342 (assembly GCF_040317955.1). NCBI lineage: Bacteria > Pseudomonadati > Pseudomonadota > Alphaproteobacteria > Hyphomicrobiales > Phyllobacteriaceae > Mesorhizobium > Mesorhizobium sp. M1342. The sequence goes on from NZ_JAMYLI010000031.1 coordinate 29,862, forward strand.
CGCTGATCAACTATGCCATCCTCGGCTATGTGCTGGGGCGCGGCGAGGGTGGGCTCGGGTTGATGCTGCAGCTGGTGCTCAACGGCATCAACATCGCGCTCTGCTTCCTGCTTGGGTTGAAACTTGGCTGGGGTGTCGCCGGCGTTGCCTGGGCGACCGTCACCGGCGAGTTCCTGGCCATGCTGCTCGGCCTGGCGATCGTCATCCGCCGGTTCCGGGCCGCCCCATCCTTGCCGCGCCACCGCCTGCTCGACATGGCCGCCTTCCTGCGCATGATGTCGCTCAACCGCGACATCATGATCCGCTCGTTCTCGCTGCTCGCCGCCTTCGCATTGTTCACCCGCCAGGGCGCGCAGTTCGGCACGGTGACGCTGGCCGCCAACGCCGTGCTGATGAACTTCTTCCTCGTCGCCGGCTATTTCCTCGACGGCTTTGCCACCGCCGCCGAACAGCTGGCGGGCCGTGCCGTCGGCGCGCGTGCCGCCGCACCGTTCCGCCAGGCCGTGCGGCTGACGCTGTTCTGGGGTTTCGGACTGGCGGGAGCCGCGACGCTGGTAATGCTGTCTGGGGGCGCCAATCTGGTCGCTCTCGTGACGACATCGGAGGACGTCCGTTCGGTGGCCGACATCTACCTGCCGTGGGCGGCATTCACGGCGCTGAGCGGTGTGCTGGCGTTCCAGATGGATGGCGTCTTCATCGGCGCGACCTGGTCCCGCGACATGCGCAACATGATGCTTCTGTCGTTCCTGGTTTTCGCGGCCGCGCTGCTGACCCTTGCGCCCGCCTTCGGCAACAATGGACTGTGGGCGGCGCTGCACGTCTTCCTGCTGGTGCGAGGCTTCAGCCTGCTGACGATCCTGCGGCTCAGGGTACGGACGGCGTTTTAGACGGTGTCCCCGGAAGGCCTGCGCCGTCCAGGCACCGAACGGCACCTGTTCGCGATAGGAATTTTTTCTTGACTCGGTGACCTCAGCTATGGTACATATTTGTTTATGGTGCTGATTTGCGCCAGTGACCCGCCGCACAGGCGGGTTTTTCGTTTGATGCTCCGTCAGCCAACGCCTCGGCGAGACTCCGAAGGAACCCGTTAACCCGGGTTCGTTGCCAATGCTGTGCGGTCGGATGCACTTGCACCTCCAGTCGATTTCCAACAGACTTGATGCACCAATTGTTCCAGGGCGAGCTTATGCGAAGCTACCTGCCATATGTCTTGGGCGCGGCGCTGGGATTGCTCGCTGCGTTCATTCTCTCCGCGGTTTCTGGCATCGGCGGAACCGCACAGTTGCTTCTCTTCGGAGTGTTGCCTGCCATCGGCGGCACCATCTGCGAGCGGGCCGTCAGTCGCAATCTACGCTCCTGAGAGCGATTCAGAGTTGCCTGGACGCCCACAAGTCGAGGCGGCTGTCGCGCAACTCGCAAATCGACTTCAGCCGTTCTTTTTCGACGAAACGGACCATTCCGGAAAGAATACGGCCTGGCAGTGAAGGCCCGGCATAGATCATGCCGGTGTAGAGCTGGACCAGATCAGCACCCGCACGAATCTTGTCCAGCGCCGTATCGGCGGAATCGACGCCGCCGACGCCGATGATGGCGCGGTCCGGTCCGAGCAGTTTGCGCATCTTCGCCAGCACGATGGTCGAACGCTCGAACAGCGGCTTGCCGGAGAGTCCCCCGGTCTCGCGCGCGGTGTCGCCGCTGCGCAGCGGCGGCCGGGAGATGGTGGTGTTGGAGACGATGACGCCGTCCACCTGCTTTTCGGTGACCTCCGCGGCGATGTCCTCCAGCTCGGCCTCGACCAGATCCGGCGCGATCTTCAGGAACACCGGCGGCTGGGTTGATGCCGTGGCGCGCGCGGCCATGACACGCGACAAGAGCTCGCCAAGCTGCTCGCGCGCCTGCATGTTGCGCAGGCCCGGCGTGTTGGGCGAGGAGATGTTGACGGTGAGATAGCTGGCGTACTGCGCAAACCGGGCGACGCCGCGCTCATAATCGCCGATGCGGTCGCTGCTGTCCTTGTTGGCGCCGATGTTGACACCGACGATGCCGGTGCGCCCCTTGCGCGCGGCAAGGCGCTTTTCGGCGGCCGCATGGCCTTCATTGTTGAAGCCCAATCGGTTGATCACCGCATCATCGGCCGTCAGCCGGAAAATACGCGGCTTCGGGTTGCCGGCTTGCGGCAGCGGCGTGATCGTGCCGACCTCGGCGAAGCCGAAACCCAGCCCAAGCAGCGCGTCGGGCACCTCGGCGTTCTTGTCATAGCCGGCCGCCATGCCGAGCGGATTGGGGAAATCGAGGCCGCAGACGCTGACCTTCAGCCTGTCGTCGCGGACCGCCGGCGCACCAACCGGAACGCCGCATCGCAAGGCGGCGATTGACAGGCCATGCGCCGTTTCCGGATCGAAGGCGAACAGCAGCTTCTGGCCGAGCCGGTCGAGCACGCTCATTGCCCCTCCAGTGCCGGGAACTGGTGCACACCATCGGCGCCAAGCGGCAGTGGTCGGACCGACAGCACTGCTTTCAGGTCCAGAACGTCGTAGAGATGCGGAAACAGTTCGCCGCCGCGCGAGACCTCGTATCTCAGCGCGGCGCCCAGGCCGGCGCCGTCGATGGCGACCAGCAAAAGGTCCGCCTGGCCGGCAAAGTGCTTTGCCGCCGTTTCCCTGACCTGCGCCGCCGTGGAGAAATGAATGAAGCCGTCTGCGACATCGATCGGCGCGCCGGTGAAGCGGCCATGTGTTTCGGCCTCGCGCCATGGCGCTTGCGGGGTTATCTTGTAGATAATCTGAGACATGGTTGCGCTATAGAGCAGTTCCAGGAAAAGTGTGAAACGGTTTTCCCGGGAAAAGCGCATAGCGCTTTCCCTTGGGAGTTGCGTCAAAAAGATTCCGAACCAGCCATTCGGGAAAGGCCATGCCAAGGGTCTTCCCCATTTCCGGCGCAAACATGCGTTATCTGAGGCCTTGGCCATGGAGGACAACATGCGTCTGCAGCACATCTTGATCCCCGCCGCGCTCGTTTCGCTGATCGCGGCTTCAGCTTACTCGGAAGAAACCGACCGCTACCGGCTGGAAAAGTCCGATAACGGCTTTGTCCGTATCGATACGCAGACCGGCGCCATGTCGATTTGCGAGGAGCGTTCGGGCCAGCTCGTCTGCAAGATGGCGGCCGACGAACGCGCTGCTTTCCAGGACGAGGTCGACCGCTTGCAGACCTCGATGAAGGCGATGGACGAGCGCGTCACCAAGCTTGAGAATTCGCTCTCCGCCCGCCTCGAATCGAAACTGCCGAGCGAGGAGGATTTCAGCAAGACGATGGGCTACATGGAGCGCTTCCTGCGCGGCTTCATGGGCATCGTCAGGGATATGGACAAGGACAACGGCGCCCAGCCCAATTCGCAGAAGACCTGAGCGTTTCAACCAGGGGAGGCGGCGCGCTGGCTTTGCCGCTTGAAAACAGCGCGCAGCCCCTCATAATCGTCCAATTGAACCCGAAAAGCCAAAAATCATCGGGGATTTGGGGAGGGACATTTGCCGGCAGGCTATTCTTTCGTCATCGCCGACGATCACCCGCTGTTTCGCGGTGCGCTGCGCGAAGCGCTCGCCGGCATCGGCAACGTCGCTGCCATCCACGAAGCCGGCGATTTCGAGAGCGCCAAGGCGCTGGTCGTGGCCAACGAGGACGTCGATCTGGTGCTGCTCGACCTGTCGATGCCGGGCGCCAGCGGGCTCTCCGGCCTGGTCTCGCTGCGCGGCATCCATCCGGCGGTGCCGCTGGTCGTGGTGTCGGCCCACGACGATCCGGCGACCATCAGGCGGGCGCTCGACCTCGGCGCTTCCGGCTTTATCTCCAAATCGGCCAGCATGGAAGAGATCCGCAGCGCCGTGCAATCGGTGCTTGCCGGCGACATCGCAGCACCAGCCGGCGTCGATCTCGGCATCGAGCGCGATCCCGAAATATCGGACCTTATCAAGCGGCTGCAGGCTTTGACGCCGCAGCAGACACGGGTGCTGGGCATGCTGGCCGAGGGCCTGCTCAACAAGCAGATCGCCTATGAACTCGGCGTATCGGAGGCCACCATCAAGGCGCATGTCTCCGCCATCCTGCAGAAGCTCGGCGTCGACAGCCGCACGCAGGCGGTGATCCTTCTGTCCAAGATCGGCAGCGACCCGCTGCAGCCGGCGGGTTGATCGCCAGGGCGCCTGTTCAATCAGAACATTGTTCAATCAGAGCACTGAACCTCCGTCCGCCGCATCGGCCGGGCGTTGAAGCTTGCGAAACTGATGGCGGCCATGATCCAGACGCCGATCCCGCCATAGAGCATGACCCAGCCAAAGCCGTTGCGCAGCGCATCCTGGGCGACGGTCCCGGCGAGCCCGGAGATGGGATTTCCAGCAGCGATAGCTTCGGCGAGAAGACGCAATTGGGCAGCGTCGAGGTCGGGCAGCGCATGCCTCAGATGCGCCAGCACACCGCTGGCCAGGATGAAGCCCATCACCGCGATGTTTACCGCCAGCGAAACCATGCGGGCGCTCATGTCGATGCCGGAGGCCATGCCGGCGCGGTCGCTCGAAACGGAACCCGTCGTCGTGTTGGTGACAGGTGTGTTGGTTATTCCCAGACCCATCCCCGCGATCAGGCAGCCGGGCAGCATCGTCAGCCAATCCGGCTGCGCGGCGGCGCTGCCGAACTTCATCAGGATGAACCCGACCCCGATGATGACGAGGCCCGCCGGAATGATGATGCCGGGCCGATAACGCAGCGAAAAGCGCTCTGCCAAGGGCGGCAGCACAAGCGTCGGCAGCGTGTAGGCAAGCAGGGCAAGGCCGGTGGAGACGGTGTCATAGCCGAGCCCGGCGTGGAACCAGATCGGCAGGTAGATCATGAAAGGCCAATAGCTGAGGTTCATCGCCGCCGAGCCGACGATGGCGCCGGAAAAGGGTCGGATCCGGAAGACCGAGAAGTCGAACATCGGCCGCTGGCTGACCTTCTCGGCAATGAGGAAGGCGATGAAGCTCACTATCGAGATGCCGAGGATCGCCAGCGCGGTTGGGCTGGAGAAACCCAGATCCGGCCCCTGGATGATGTAGAAGACGAGACAGAAGACCGACGGTGACAGCGTCAGGATGCCCGCTATGTCGAGCTTGCCCGCCTGCGGGTCCTTCGATTCGTGGACGCCCATCAGAGCGAGGGCGAATGCCAGCGCAGCAACCGGCACGTGGACAAGAAATACCCATTGCCAGCTCGAGACCGCGACGATGCCGCCGCCGATGATGGGGCCGAAGCCGAGGCCGATGCCGAAGATGACGCCCCACCAGCCCCATGCGACGGCGCGTTCGCGCCCTTCCCGGAATTCATGAGACAGCACGGCAAGCTGGCAGATCAGCATCGCACCGCCGCTCAGGCCCTGCAGAAACCGGGAGACAATGAGCGTGGAGACGCTTTCGGCGACGCCGCAAATCAGTGATGTCAGGCCGAAGGCGGCGATGGCGACCAGAAAGACACGCTTGCGCCCGTAACGATCGGCGATCGTGCCGACCGCCATCAGCACCGTCGTGACCGCGATCGTATAGGCGTTCATCACCCATTGCAGTTGCTTGAAGTCGGCATGCAGCACCTGCTCCAGTGTCGGCAGGATCGTGGGAACGCTTGAAATCTCCAGACCGAACATCAGGCACGCCAGGCAGGCGGCAAACAGAACGATGATGCCGCGGCGGGTCAGGGCAGTGGGCATGGTTCAACCTTTCGAACGTATTTGTCGGCAATCGGCGAATCCATTGCAGCTCGCCCGGCGCGCGTATGGCCCAGGGTAGGCGAGGCTTGATCATTTTAGAATTGCATGGTTGGCTATTTCAGAGACAACAAGTGCGGATAGCTGACATGACGCTGGACGTAGACGCTGTGAAAACATTCGTCGCCATCGCCGATCTTCAGAGCTTTACGCGGGCGGCCGAGGCTCTTGGCAGCACGCAAGGAGCAATCAGCGTGAAGCTGAAGCGGCTGGAAGAGCGCGTCGGCCAGAAATTGATCGAGCGCACGCCTCGGCTGGTGCGCTTGTCGGCGCAGGGCGCGGTGTTTCTCCAGCCCGCACGCGACTTCCTCGCGGCACACGATCGCGCCATTGCCAGCCTGTCTTCGGTGCGCCGCCGCTTCACACTGGGCATCGCCACCCATGTCGGAGGCGCGGAAGTCCCGACATTGCTGGCGCGGCTCAACGCGCATGACCCGGCGCTCACCATCGAAGTGCGGCTCGATGATTCACACGACCTGCTGGACGCTTTCGATCGCGGTGAGATCGACGCGGCGATCATCCGCCGGGAGGACGACCGGCGCGATGGTGAAGTGCTGGCGCCCGAACATTTCGGCTGGTACGCCGCGCCCGACTTCATCCACCGGGCCGACGAGCCGCTGCGCCTGGCGGCATCCTCGCCATCCTGCGGTATCCGCAACATCACGACCCGCGCGCTCGACGCTGTCGGAATACCGTGGACGGAGGTGTTCCTCGGCTGCGGCTCCTTCGCCGTCGCGGAGGCCGTCTCGGCCGGCCTCGCAGCCTCGGTATTTTCCTGCCGGCTTGCCCCATCCGGCACCATCGAGGTCAGCCGGAAATTCGGGCTTCCGGCGCTGCCGCCTTCCGAGATCGTGCTGCTTTCGACGCTGACGGACGCCAAGTCCCGCGAGGCGCTGAGGACGCTTGCAATGGCCTTTCGCGAGCATCGTCCGCCTGTGGCGGGCAATGCCGGACGGCCCCGGTTCCGCAGTTCCCAGATGGTCGACGGCCTGGCCTAGAGCAATTCTAGGAAAAGTGTGAAGCGGTTTTCCGTCTAGAATTGCGTTAAAACAAAGAATTAGAGCAGAACGCCGTTTCCGTGAAACGGTGAAATGCTCTAGGACACCACCCTCGGACACCAGGGCTGAGACCGGCCGCCCTTGATGCTATTCGGCCGCCGGTGCCAGCGGCCTGACCCTGGCCATCATCGAGCGCAGTACCGCTGGTTTGAGCGGTTTGTTGATCACCGCAATCTCGAGCCCGCCGGCGGCCGTGCGCACCTCGTTGGAGCGGTCGGCTGTGACCAGCACGGCCGGCAGGTTGTCGCCATGGATCGCGCGCAGCCTGACGACGAGTTCGAGACCGGTTTCGCCGTCGAGATGGTAGTCGGCAAGAACGATGTCCGGGCGGTGTATCTTCGCGGTCTCCAGATCCTTTGAACCGGCCACGGTGTCGACGTTGCAACCCCAGCCTTCGAGCAGGAGCCGCATGCCTTCGAGGATGCGGACGTCGTTGTCGATGCACAGCACGTGCAGCCCGGCCAGCGAAGCCGTCGCGCGGGCTGGAGCCCTGGTTTCGATCTCGCGCCGCGGCTCCTGCACGGCTGCGACCGGCAGGATGACGGAGAAGCGCGTGCCTTTGCCTGGGTTGGAAAAGATCCGGATTTCCAGGCGCAAAACCCGGGCGATGCGGTCGACGATGGAAAGTCCGAGACCGAGGCCTTCGGCCTCGCGCGCGCCCTCGTCGAGCCGGGTGAATTCGCGAAAGACGGTGTTCAGCTTGTCGCCGGCGATGCCGATGCCGGTGTCGATCACCTGGATCTCGGCCAGTTCGCCGCGCCGCCTGACGCCAACCAGCACGCGGCCGTGGCGCGTGTATTTGATGGCGTTGGAGACGAGATTCTGGATCAGGCGGCGCAGCAGATTGCGGTCCGTCGTCACTGTCAGCGATGACGGCATGATGGTCAACTCGAGCTTCTTTTCGGCGGCGAGCGGCCGGAAGTCGTTGCCGATCTGGCGCAGCAATCCGTCGAGGTTGAAGGCGGTATCGTCCGGCTTCATTGCGCCGGCATCGAGGCGGGAGATGTCGAGCACGGCGCCGAGAATCGTCTCGACCGATTCCAGTGAGGATTCGATGTTGACGGCCGCCTTGCCGGCAGGCCCCTTGCCGGCCTTCTCGATCAGCGAGGAGCAATAGAGCCGGGCGGCGTTCAGCGGCTGCAGGATGTCGTGGCCGGCGGCGGCGAGGAAGCGCGTCTTGCCGAGATTGGCCTCCTCGGCCAGCATCTGCGCCTGCGCCAGCTCCTCGTTGACCCGGGTCAGTTCGATGGTGCGGGTCTTGACGCGCTGTTCCAGCGATTCATTGGCACGCTTCAGCGCCAGATCCTGTTCCACGCGCCCGGAAATGTCGGCATAGGTGGCGACGATGCCGCCGTCCGGCATCGGGTTGGAGCGCAGTTCCAGGATGCGGCCCGAGGTTTTCAGCTCCATCTGCCATGGGCTGACGAAACTGGTCAGCCGGTTGAGCATGGCCACACGCTGATCGGCGGGGATGTCGCCGCGTTCGGCGAGATGGCGCAGGATGCGGTCGAGCGAGACGCCGACCTGGCCCATCTCGTCGGGCAGGTCGAACAACGCCCGATATTGGCGGTTCCAGCAGATCAGGCGGAAATCGCGATCGAAGACGGTGATGCCCTGTTCCATCTGGTCGAGCGCGATCTGCAACAGGTCGCGGTTGTGCTGCAGCGCCTCGGTGGCGTCGTCGAGCAAGCGGAAGGCATCCCTGGATTCGCGGTCGTGGCGCCGAAACAGCAGCGACAGGATCAGCCGCGCCGAGGAGGAACCGACGGCGCTGGCCAGCAATTGCTCGGAGAAGCGGATGACGTCCATGCTCGCCTGCTCGTTGCCGTGCAGCGAGGCTCCGTTGGTCTTTTCGAACGACTGGAAAGAGCGCTCGGTGCGCTCGACGCCGAGATAGCGCCCGATCGTGTCCTTCAGGTCGTTGACGGTGATGGCGGTGCGGAAGCGGCGCAGGCTTGGCATCGGGCCGGCATCGCGCGGCACGAAGATCGACGCCTGGATGCGTTCCAGCGGCACCGATGCGCGCGACAGCGAGCCGAGCACGAAGAACACCGCGTTGAGCGACAGGCTCCACAGCACGCCGTGGTTCAGCGGTTCGGCGACGGTGCCGAACAATGCCTGCGGCCGCAGCGCCTCGAAGCCGAACAGCCCGTGCACGATGATGCCGGTATCAGGGGCGGCAAGCGATGGAAACAGCAGCGTGTAGCCCCAGACGAGGATGCCGGCGACCATGCCAAGTGCCGCACCCCGGCCATTGGCGCCGCGCCAGATCAGCCCGCCGATCAGCGCCGGCGCGAACTGGGCGATGGCCGCGAACGACATCAGGCCGATCGACGACAGCCGCGCGCTGTCGGTGCTCTCGCGATAATAGAGGAAGGCGATGAACAAGAGGATGAAGATCGCCCCGCGCCGCACATTGAGGATGAGCGTCGACCAGTCCTCGGTCTCGGAGGTCGAGGTCTTGAGCAGGCGGCGCACGAACAATGGAATGACGAGGTCGTTGGAGATCATGATCGACAGCGCCACGCTTTCGACGATCACCATCGCCGTCGCCGCCGACAGGCCGCCGATGAAAGCCGCCATCGCCAGCACATCATGACCGCTGAACAGGGGCAGCGACAGCACGTAGAGATCGCTGCTGGTCCCGGTGCCGACCAGCGAAAGGCCGGCGAAGGCGATCGGCAGTACGAACAGGTTGATCGCCACGAGGTAGAGCGGAAACACCCATGTCGCGGTGCGCAGTTCGGCCTCGCCGCGGTTCTCGACGATGGTGACGTAGAACTGCCGCGGCAGCATGATGATGGCAAAACCGCTGAGGCACGTCAGCACCAGCCAGGTGGCGAGCGAGGTGTTGTAGCTCATCGCCTGTCGGACCTGCGCGTTCTCAGCGAGCTTGTCGAACATGTCGCCCGGGCCGCCGAAGATCAGGAAGGTGACCATCAGGCCGATCGCCAGGAAGGCGGCGAGCTTGACCACGGTTTCGACCGCCACCGCCAGCACCAGCCCATCCTGGTGTTCGGTGGCGTCGGCGTGACGGGTTCCAAACAGCACCGCGAACAGCGCCAGGAGCATGGCGACGACCAGAGAGATGTCGCTGACGAAGGGATCGAACGAAGGCGGCGATCCCGTATAGTGCTCGACCATCAGGCTGACCGAACCGGAGATCGCCTTCAACTGCAGTGCGATATAGGGCACCGCGCCGATGGTGGCGATCAGCGTGGCGATCGCCGCGACGGTGAAACTCTTGCCGTAGCGCGCGCCGAGGAAATCCGCGATCGAGGTGATCTTCTCGGTCTTGGCCAGCCGCACGATGCGGTTGAGCAGCGGGAAGCCGAACACGAAGACGAGCACCGGGCCCGTATAGATGCCGAGGAATTCGAGGCCGCGTTCGGAAGAAAGACCGACCGAGCCGAAGAAAGTCCAGGACGTACAGTAGATCGCGAGGCTAAGCGCGTAGATGAAAGGCCGCCCCCGGCTCGGCTCGGAGATGGCCGAGCGGCGGTCGCCGATGCTGGCGATGGCAAACAGCAGCGTCACATAGGCGATCGCGATGATGACGATGAACAAGCCCTGCACGCTTGGACTTTCCTCCTCTGCCGTCTTTCTATCCGGCTTGCCCGGACGCAATCACAGCTTGGCGTCCGAGTCCATTGCGGCTTTGGAAGCATGATCGCGACCGCGATATTCAGACAGTACAAGCAAGGTGCCGTCAGGTAAGAAGAAAGCGGTTGTTTTCTCCCTTTTATCGATGTTGCAACCGGAGGTTTTTGTTATGTTGCCTCAGGTCGATGCCGCAAGGACGGAAACGGCAGCTTGGCCAGTCACGACAAGGAGGGTCGAATGCTGAAAGAATTCCAGGAATTCATTTCCAAGGGCAATGTGATGGACCTTGCGGTCGGCGTCATCATCGGCGCGGCCTTCGGCAAGATCGTCGATTCCCTTGTCAACGACATCATCATGCCGATCGTCGGTGCGATTTTCGGCGGATTGGACTTCAACAACTATTTCTTCGGATTGTCCTCAGCCGTCAACGCGACCTCGCTGGCCGATGCCAAGAAGCAGGGCGCGGTCTTTGCCTATGGCAGCTTCATCACCGTGGCGCTGAACTTCCTCATTCTCGCGTTCATCATCTTCCTGATGGTCAAGGCGGTGAACAACATGCGCAAGCGGCTTGAGCGCGAGAAGCCCGCTGCTCCGGCCGCTCCGCCGCCCGCCGATGTCGCTCTGCTCACCGAAATTCGCGATCTGCTCGCCAGGCGCTGACCGCGGCTGGCATTTGCTGGACCAAAACCCCGGTCGTTCGCGGCCGGGGTTTTCTGTTTTCGCATCTGGTATGGACCGCTGACGAAAACCGCAGACCAAAACGGACCCGCCAATGACCCTGATCGACAGCTTGCGCCCTGAGGCCCGTGCGACACCCGAAAGCGGCATTGTCGCCGTCGTCAATTACGGCCGCCTGCGCGAAGGCATGATTCCGCTCTGGGCCGGCGAGGGCGACCTGCCGACGCCAGCCTTCATCACCGATGCCGCGTCGAAGGCGATGGCCGGCGGCGAGACATTCTACACCTGGCAAAGGGGCATCCCCGATCTCAGGCAGGCGCTCTCCCGCTACTATGCCAGGCATTTCGGCAAGACCTTCCCGGAGGAAGAATTCATCGTCACCGGCTCCGGCATGCATGCCATCCAGCTGGCGCTCGACGCGCTCGCCGGCGTGGGCGACGAGGTGGTTTATCTGTCGCCGGCCTGGCCGAATTTCGATGCCGCGGCAGCGATAGCGGGAGCCATTCCAGTCGCGGTCACGCTCGATCATTCCGGCAATGGCTGGTCCTGCGACGTCGAGAAGATCGCGGCTTCGATCACGCCGCGCACAAAGGCGCTGTTCATCAACACGCCGTCGAACCCGACCGGCTGGACCGCCGATCATGAGACCTTGCAGGCCATCCTCGATCTGGCGCGCGCGAAAAACCTCTGGATCATCGCCGACGAGATCTATTCGCTTTTCCAATATGGCCACGGCCGCGCGCCGTCCCTCCTCGACATCGCGTCGGCGGAAGACCGCATCCTGTACGTCAACTCCTTCTCCAAGAACTGGGCGATGACCGGCTGGCGCGTCGGCTGGATCAAGACGCATCCGAGCTTGCAGCAGGTGTTCGAGAACCTGATCCAGTATTCGAACTCCGGCGTCGCCCAGTTCATGCAGCGCGGCGCGGCCGCCGCCCTTGATGGGGGCGACGCCTTCGTTGCCGAACAGGTGGAGCGGGCGTGCAAGGCGCGCGACCTTGTCTGCGGCATTCTCGGCGCCACCGGCCGCGCCCGGTTCACGGTGCCGCAGGGCGCGTTCTACCTGTTTTTCACTGTCGACGGCATCACCGATTCACGCACCGCTGCCTTCGACATTGTCGACAAGGCCAATGTCGGCCTGGCGCCAGGCACCGCTTTCGGCCCCGGCGGCGAGGCGTTTTTGCGGTTGTGTTTCCACCGCCGCCTCGACCAGATCGAGGAAGCGGCGCACCGGCTGGCAAATTGGATGAAGGCTATTTGAGCCGCCGACGAAGCGCGGATTGAAAATCGCTCCGGCGAGCCAGATAGCCGCCGGAGCAGAGTTTCAAACGGCTTCAGCCGCCCGACTTGGGCACCAGCAGGGGAATGATGCGGTCGCTCTTGGCCACCGAAGGCCGCCCGGCGGAGCCATAGGGGATGCCGAGCGCATCCCAGGTCTCGACCAGCGCATCCTGCAATTCGGCAATCAGCGCATCGGAATGGAACGGCGTCGGCGTGATGCGCAGCCGCTCGGTGCCGCGCGGCACGGTCGGGTAGTTGATCGGCTGGATGTAGATGCCGTGCACGCCGAGCAGGCGGTCGCTGGCCATCTTGCAGGCCTCGGGATCGCCGACCAGGACCGGCACGATATGGGTCGGCGAGTCCATCACCGGCAGGCCGGCGGCCGACAGGATCTGCTTGGTTCGGCTCGCCTGCTGCTGCTGGGCGTCGCGCTCGGCCTGCGAGCGCTTGAGATGACGGATCGACGCGGTCGCGGCAGCCGCGATCGCCGGCGGCAGTGCCGTGGTGAAAATGAAGCCCGGCGCATAGGAACGCACGGCGTCGATCACGGCGCTGGTGCCGGTGATGTAGCCGCCCAGCGTGCCGAATGCCTTGGCCAGCGTGCCTTCGATGATGTCGATGCGGTCGGCCAGGCCTTCGCGCTCGGTGATGCCGCCGCCGCGCGGCCCGTACATGCCGACGGCATGGACCTCGTCGATATAGGTCATGGCGTTGTAGCGCTCGGCGAGTTCGACGATCTCTCTGATCGGCGCGATGTCGCCATCCATCGAATAGACGCTTTCGAAGACGATCAGCTTGGCGCGTTCGCGCCCCGCCGCCTGCAAAAGGCTTTCCAGATGCGCCACGTCGTTGTGGCGGAAGATCTTCTTCTCGGCGCCGGAACGCCGCACGCCTTCGATCATCGAGGCGTGGTTCAATTCGTCCGAGATGATCAGGCAGTTGGGCAAAAGCTTCGCGATGGTCGAGATCGAGGCTTCGTTGGAGACGAAACCGGAGGTGAAGACCAGTGCCGCTTCCTTGTCGTGCAGATCGGCAAGCTCCACCTCGAGTTCGACCAGCGGGTTCGAGGTGCCGGAAATGTTGCGGGTGCCGCCGGCGCCCGAACCCATTTTGCCTGCCGTATTCTGGAACGCGGCGATGACGTCGGGATGCTGGCCCATGCCAAGATAGTCGTTGGAGCACCAGACGGTGATTTCCTCGGCGCGGCCATTGGAACGCCAGATGGCGCGCGGGAACTTGCCCGCGATGCGCTCCAGGTCGGCGAAAACGCGGTAGCGACGCTCGGCATGGAGCTGGTCGATCGCTTCCTCGAAGAACCGCTGATAGTTCATGTCGACTTCCCAATTTTGCGCGGGATCATAATCATTGGCCTGTTGGTCGTCCACCTGGCCTTTTTGGTCAAAATGCCACGCCCCGGACCTGTTCCTAACGACCACGGATCGTGGCCTATTCCCTTGATGTGGATCAACTTTGTTTCAGGACGATGCCACTGGCCGGCAATGCCGGTTACCACGGGTTCCAATGGTCATGCGGCGGGCTTTCCAGTAGAGCGGGGGTTGAGACAGTTTCCGATAAATCTTGGATAAGCGAGGACGCGGATGACGGTTTTGGTTACAGGCGGCGCCGGTTACATCGGCAGCCATATGGTCTGGGAGCTGCTGGATGCCGGCGAAAGCGTGGTCGTTCTCGACCGTCTTTCCACCGGTTTCGAATGGGCGGTGGCGCCCGAGGCCAAGCTGGTCGTCGGCGATGTCGCCGACCGGGAATTGGTCGGCTCGGTCATCAGGGAGAACAAGGTCGACGCGATCATTCATTTCGCCGGCTCGATCGTGGTTCCGGAATCGGTTGCCGACCCGCTCAGCTACTATGAGAACAACACCTCGAAGACGCGCACGCTGATCGAAACCGCGGTGCGCGAAGGCGTGCCCAATTTCATCTTTTCATCGACCGCCGCCGTCTATGGCGGAGCCGGACTGGAGCCGGTGCGCGAGGATGCCCGCCTGTCGCCGGAATCGCCCTATGGCCTGTCCAAGCTGATGAGTGAGTGGATGCTGCGCGACGCGTCGATCGCGCATGGCCTGCGCTATACCGCGCTGCGCTACTTCAACGTCGCCGGCGCCGACCCGAAGGGCCGCACCGGCCAGTCGACGCCGGGCGCCACCCATCTGATCAAGGTTGCCTGCGAGACGGCACTCGGCAAGCGGCCGTTCATGCAGGTGTTCGGCACCGATTATCCGACGCCGGACGGCACCTGCATGCGCGACTACATCCATGTCAGCGACCTGGCGGCGGCGCATCGCCTGGCCTTGCAGCGGCTGCGTGCCGGGGGCACCAGCCTCGTCGCCAATTGCGGCTACAGCCATGGCTATTCGGTGCTCGAGGTCATCGACAGCGTGCGCCGCGCCTTTGGTCATGATTTCGAGGTGAAGATGGGCGACCGTCGCCCTGGCGATGCCGCGGCGGTGGTTGCCAATTCGGATCTCGCCCGCGCCGAGCTCGGCTGGACCCCGCAACGCGACAATCTCGACCAGATCGTCGCCGACGCGCTCGCCTGGGAGCGCATCCTGACCGGCAAGAACTCCGCGCGCGGCTGAACCGGGTTCTCCCAAGGGCTCGCAAGGCGGGCAGCGAAGCGCTATTGAAGGCATTCGCGGCAAGGCGCGGAGGCGCCGCGCCGCGAGGAGCTCTTGGGGGATGGCATGAAAATAACGGTGCTCGGGGCCGGTGTCGTCGGTACGGCGGCCGCCTATTATCTGGCCAGCGACGGCCATGAGGTGACAGTGATCGAGCGCCATCCGGCGGCGGCACAAGGCACCAGCCAGTCCAATGCCGGCCTGGTGTCACCGGGTGACGCCACCGCCTGGGCCTCGCCGGCGGCTTTGAAGACCTTCCTGCGCGGGCTCTACAACCATGATCTCGGCATCAAGGTCAGGCTGCGCCTCGATCCCTATTTCCTCGCCTGGAGCCTGCGTTTCCTGCGCCAGTGCACGGTGGCGCGCCTGCGCGCCAACACCGACATCAAGCTCAGGCTCGCGCTCTATTCGCGCGACTGCATCAATGCGCTTTCGGAAGCCACCGGCATCCACTACGACGAGCGCAAGAAGGGCATTCTCTATTTCTTCCGCTCGCAAAAGAGCCTCGACACCGGTACCGACAATTACCGTTATCTTGCCAAGCACGGTCTGCCGATCGAAATCGTCGGCCGCGACCGGCTGGTCGAGCTGGAACCAGGCCTTGCCGGCGTCAAGGACAAGATTGCCGGTGGCGTCTATTCGCCAACCGACCAGACCGGAGATTCCAAGCAGTTTGTCGACAGGCTGGCCGCCTATGCTGCCGAGAAACTCGGCGTCAAATTCCTGTTCGGCACGACAGTCGAAGGCCTCGACATCGAGGGCGATCATGTGCGCGCGGTGTTGACGTCGGCCGGCCCGGTCGCCGGCGATGCCGTGGTCATCTCGATGGGACCGGAGAGCGGCCTGCTCGGGCGCCGCTATGGCATCGACCTGCCTGTCTATCCGGTAAAAGGCTATACCGCGACGATTCCCTTGGAGGACGAAAGCAAGGGACCGACCATGGGCGGAGCCGACGAGGACCGGCTGATCGGCTATTCCAGGCTGGGCAACCGCTTGCGGATGTCCTCGACGGCTGAATTCACCGGCTTCGACCGAACTTTCAAGCCCGCCGATTTCAAGACGATCATCAGCACCGGCAAGGATCTTTTCCCGGGTGCCTTCGACGAGAAGAAGGCTGTGTTCTGGGCGGGCCTGCGGCCGATGATGCCCAACTCGGTGCCGGTCATCGGCCAGGCGCGCTACAAGAACCTCTATCTCGACACCGGCCACGGCCATGTCGGCTGGACCATGGCCTGCGGCTCCGGCAAATTCCTTGCCGATCTCGTTGCCGGCCGCAAGCCGGAGATCGACCCGCAAGGGCTGGTTTACGGAGGCTAGAAATGTCGGGGCCGCAAGTCGCTATCGACCTTGGCCGCATCGAGCGCAATGCGCGCACCATCGTCGAGCGCTGCGCGCTCTCGGGCATCAAGGTGTTCGGCGTCACCAAGGGCGCCTGCGGCATGCCGCAAGTGGCGCGCGCCATGCTGCGCGGCGGTGTCGCCGGCATCGCCGAATCGCGCTTCGAGAACATCCGCCGGCTGCGCGACAGCGGCATCAACGCGCCGATCATGCTGTTGCGCAGCCCGCCGATGGCGCGGGTCGAGGAGGTGGTACGCACCGTCGACATCAGCCTGCAGTCGGAACTCGCCACCATCCGCGAGATTTCGCGCATCGCCGAGCGCATGGGCCGCGTCCACGACATCATGCTGATGATCGATCTCGGCGATCTGCGCGAAGGCATCTGGCCGAACGACCTGATCCCGACGGTCGAGCAGATACTGCAGTTCAAGGGCGTTCGCATTGCCGGCATCGGCACCAATCTCGGCTGTTTCGGCGCCATCATGCCGACGCCGGAAAATCTCGGCCAACTCGTCGCCCATGCCTACAAGACCGAGCGCCTGTCCGGCAGAAGCCTCGACGTGATCTCCGGCGGTGCCTCGTCGTCGCTGCCGCTGCTGCTCGAAGGCAGACTGCCGGCCGGCATCAACAATCTGCGGGTCGGCGAGGCGATCCTGCAGGGCGGCGTCGAGACCTTCCGCGACACGCCGTGGGCGGAGCTCGAACCCGATGCCTGCCGGCTGACAAGCGACATCATCGAGGTCAAGCTCAAGCCGTCACGGCCGATCGGCCAATCGGGCTACGACGCCTTCGGCAACCAGCCGGTCTTCCCCGACGAGGGCGACAGGCTGCGCGCCATCGCCAATATCGGCCGCGAGGACGTGCTGGTCGAGGGGCTGACGCCGATCGCCAGGGGGATACGGGTGCTCGGCGCCTCCAGCGATCATCTGCTGCTCGACGTCGCCGATGCCGATCCAAGGCCCTCCGTCGGCGACCGCGTCGCCTTCCGCATGAGCTATGGCGCCATGCTTTTGGCAATGACTTCGGAATATGTCGAGAAGGCCCCGATGCATGACGTCGAGGATTTTTCCGGTCGCAAGATGGTGCAGATCACGGCCGGGCAGGGAGCTGCCGGCATCCTGGCCCGGGAAGGCACCGGCGCGCGGCTGGAAGCGATGAACTTCGACGTGGTGGAACTCGCCGATGTCGAGAGGCCGCCATCGGGGCTGGTCCGGCTCATCGCAGGCGCAGACCGGCGCATCGCCCACAAGGCGCTGACCGCGACGGCGCGCGCGACACATTCTTTCGGCCTGATCTGGATCGATTCGATCGCCGCCCTGATGCCCGAGGACGAGGACGGCATCGACCTGCCGGAAGGCTCGGTGCTGGCGCGTACTCTCGGCCTCGACCATAAGGCGGGCGCGTTGCAGCCGCAGCTGTCGCCGGAAAATGTCGTCATCGTCGGCCTGCGTCACGCCGACCCGGCCGAAGCGCGGGTGCTGAAGGATTCGCGCGTGTCGGCCTTCACCATGACCGATATCGACGCCATGGGCATGCGCGACCTGATGCATGAGGCGATCCGCATCGCCACCTCAGGCACGCAAGGCTTTCACGTCAGCTATTCGCCGACCGCAACCGAATTCGCCGGCTGGGCAGCAGGCTCCGGCGGGCTGACCGTGCGCGAGACGCATCAGGCGATGGAGGCGATCGCGCTCTCCGGTGGCTTGCTGTCGATGGATGTTTCGGGCCTGACGGCGGATCTGGAGCCGCGGATCGGCACCGACGCGGTCAACTTCGTCATGTCTGCCTTCGGCAAACGGATTCTCTGATCAGCCCTGCGCTTCCACTGCCGCGCGCCATGCGCTGGCATAGTCGACCCAGGCCGGGTCTACAGGCGGTTCTATTCTTTCGCCCTTGCCGTGCGTCGCCGGCTGACCGGATGCCAGCAGCGCCGCGCCAATGCTGGTGCCGGTGGCGGCCTCGGACGCAACCACGGCGCGCGCCGTGGCTGCCGCCAGCATGCCGACAAAGAGCCGGTTACGGGCAAAGGGGCCTTCGACCGTGGTCGGACCGTCCGCGCCGATCAGGTCGAGGCAGGTCGCCGTCATCAACGCCAGATAGAACGAGATGGCGGCAAAGCGCTGGCCGCTGTTCATGCCGTCAGCGTTGAGCCATGCCGCGGTCTGATGCGGGAACGGCCCAGACCCTTGCTGGGTCGACGGCAGCAGCAGCATCTTTCGCGCCAGCACGGCGCCGACATCATTCTCGGTCCACTGCTCCGGCTGGTCCTTGGTCAGCACGGAAAACTCGCGGCCGCCCATGAAGCGCGCAGAGGGAACGGGATTGCCGAGTGCGTTGACATTGACCAGCGTGTCGCGCGCGGCATCCAGCGCAATCTGTTTGCCGCCGACCGCCATCGACACCACCCAGGTGCCGGTCGAGACCACGGAGAAAGGTGGTTTGTCGGACAGCAGATGCGGCAGCAGCGAGGCGTTGGAATCATGCAGGCCGCAGAACACCGGCGTTTGCGCACCGAGTCCGGTTCGCACCGCAACGATGGGCAGGATAGGGCCGAGACGATCCCTGGCTGGCCGCACCGGCGCCATCAGGCTCCGCCACTCCAAGCCGTCGACCAACGATGAAAAATCCGCCGTCCACGGGTTCCACAGATCGGTGTGGCAGCCGAGCGAGGTGACCTCGTTGGCGGCGATGCCGGTCAGGCGAAGCGCCCAGTATTGCGGGTACATCAGCATCGCGGCGGCCCTGGCGAATTCGGCCGGGAAGTTTTTCTGCTGCCAGAAGAATTGCGCACCGAGATTGAGGCCGAGCGGCAGGCGCGGCGTGCCGGTCTCGGCGAAAGGCGGGCGGATCGCGTCATAATCCGCTGCCAGCCTGTCGGGGCCATCGAACTCATAGTCGAGGACCGGCAGCACCAGTTCACCCGCCGCGTCGACCAGCACGCCCGTCGCGCCGTGGGTGGTGATCGAAATGGCGTCGATGCGCTGTTCGTGGTTGAGGCCGGCAAGGCTTTCGAGGATGAATGCCCACAAGGCCTCGACATCGTGGTGCGGGTAGGGCGCCTGTCGCACCGGCGCATTGGACGTGCGGCGCAGCGCCACCTCGCTCAACGTCGCGAGGTCGACCAGCGCCACCTTGGCGTTGGTCTTGCCGATGTCGATGACGGCGATGTGGCGCATCGCACTCATGCCATGTGGAACATTGTTTCCAGCGGCACGGCCACCGGCTCGTTGTCCGGTCTGGTTTCCATGATGTCGGCCATTTCAGCCCACCAGCGCTGCATCACCGGATATCCGGGCAATTCGCCCATGCCGTGGTCGTCTCGCCGCCACAGCACACCGAACAGGATATTGGTCTCCTCGTCGAGATGGATGGAATAATCGGAGACGCCGGCCTGCTTCAGCAGCGCGACCAGTGACGGCCAGATCTCGTCATGGCGCTTCTTGTACTCGGCCTTCATGCCCGGCTTGAGCTTCATTTTGAACGCGTATTTCTGCGGCATCAGCGCCCTCCGCGGAGCCGCCGCCAAACGATCGGCAAGGCGATGACGATGATCAGCAGCAGGCCGATGAAGATCGACATGACGATGCCGGGCACATTGAGCAGGCCGAGCCCGAAGGTCACCAGCCCCATGATGAAGGCGGCCAGCACGACGCCAACAATACTGCCGGCGCCGCCGAGGATGCTGACGCCGCCGAGCACCACCATGGTGATGACTTCCAGCTCGTAGCCCTGCGCGATCGAGGGCCGCGTCGAGCCGAGGCGCGAGGTGATCAGCACTGAGGCGATGCCCGACATCAGCCCGGTCAGGCAAAACAGGATGAACTTGGTGCGGCCGACGCGCACGCCGGAAAATTGCGCAGCGACCGGATTGTTGCCGATGGCAAAGACGCGGCGGCCGAAACTCGTGCGGTGCAGCAGGAACCAGTAAACGACGGCCGCGATGAGGAAGAGCACCAGTTCGAACGACACCACCCACCAGACATAGCCCTGGCCGAAGAAGGCGAAGTTGGAGGGATAGCCCTTGTAGGCCTGGTCGCCGAGGATGATGAAGGCGATGCCGCGAAACAGGCTCATCGTGCCGATGGTGACGACGATGGAGGGCAGGCCGAGCCTTGTCACCAGCAGACCGTTGAAGGCGCCGCAGCCGAGCCCGACGACGATGCCGATCGCCACCAGCACCGGCGTGCCGGCGCCGGCCTGCACCGCCATGCCCATCATCGTCGACGCCAGCGCAATAATGGCGGCCACCGACAGGTCGATCTCGCCCGAGATGATCAGCAGCGCCATGGCGAAGGCGATCAGGCCTTTCTCGGTGAAATTGAAGGTCAGATCGGACAGCGAATAAGGGTCGAGGAAATAGGGCGAGGCGAAGCTGTTGATGGCGAAGATGGCGACGGCCACCACGACTAGCAGCGCTTCCCAGGAAAAGATCGCCGAACGAAGCGGCTTGTCGAGCCGGTCGGGAATGTGGCGCGGAGCAGGGATGTCGGTCACGCCTCCACCTTTCTGAGGATGATGCGGCCTTGCCGGCGTTCGCCGCGCGCATTGAGCACGACGGCCAGGATGATGGCGCTGCCCGAAATCGCCATCTGCCAGAAGGGCGAGATGTTGATGACCGGCAAGGCGTTGGAGATGATGCCGAGGAACAGTGCGCCGAGCACCGCGCCGCCGACCGAGCCGATGCCGCCGGCGATCGAGATGCCGCCGATGACGCAGGCGGCGATGATGTTGAGCTCATAGCCGTTGGCGACCTCGACCGACGCGATCACATAGCGCGAGATCCAGAGATAGCCTGACAGGCCGCCGATCATGCCGGAGATGCAGAAGACGATGAACTTCGTCCGGCCGACATCGATGCCGGCATAGACCGAAGCCGTCGGGTTGACGCCGATGGCATAGATCGAGCGGCCGAGCGCGGTGCGTGTCATCAAGATAAAGAACAGCGCGATGACCAGGATGGCGATCCAGGACAGCACCGGAATGCCGAGAAAGGCCGCGCGCTGAAAGCCGATGAAATCCGGGCTCATCTTGTCGGCATTGACCCAGGCGCCGCCGGACAGGACGAAGGTGGCGCCGCGATAGATGGTCAGCGTGCCCAATGTCACCACGATCGAAGGGATGTTCAGCCGCCAGACCAAAAGGCCGTTGATGACGCCGAGCACCAGACCGACGGCCAGCGCAATGACGATCAGCAGCGGGATCGGGATCGCCGGATGCGCGGCGTTCAGCATCGCCACCACCATGCCGGTGAAGCAGAGGTTGGACGCCATCGACAGATCGATCGACCGGGTCAGGATGACCACCATCTGGCCGAGCGCCAGGATCATCAGGATCGAGGTGTCGTTGAACACCTGACGCAGATTGCCGGGGTCGGCAAAGGCCGGGAAACGCGTCGAAATCAGGCCGATCAGCACGACGATGGCCGCCAACAGCCAGATTTCACGGTATTTGAGGAAAGCCTTCATGCCGCGATCCCCGCTGCCGTCCGAACCAGCGTCTCGGCGTCCAACCCCTTGTTGTCGTAGACCGCCGCGACGAGCCCCTCGCGCATGACCACGACGCGGTCGGACATGCCGAGGATTTCGGGCAGCTCGGAGGACACCATGATCACCGACAGGCCTTGCGCCACCAACTCGGCCATGAAGCCGTGCACGGCGGCCTTCGAGCCGATGTCGATGCCCTTGGTCGGCTCGTCCAGGATGATCACCTTGGGCGACGTCGCCAGCCATTTGGCGATGACGATCTTCTGCTGGTTGCCGCCCGACAGCGTGCCGACGTCCTGGCTTAGCGAGGAGGCCCTGAGGTCGAGCCGCTCAGTGTAGGAGCGGGCCAGATCGAACTCTTCCGCCAGCCGCAGCAGGCCGGACTTCGACGTGCGCTTGAGCGAAGGCAGCGAGACGTTCTGGAAGATCGGCAGGCCGATCACCACGCCTTGCTTGCCGCGTTCCTCCGGCACGTAGACGATGCCGGCATCGATCGAATCCGCCGCCGATTTCGGCGCGAGCGTCTTGCCTTCCAGCGTGATCGTGCCGGCTGATGTGCGGGTGATGCCCGATATCGCCTGCATTACCTCGCTGCGGCCGGCGCCGACCAGGCCGTAGAAGCCGAGGATCTCGCCCTTGTGCAGTTCGAAGCCGATGTCGTTGAATTCGGTCGGATGCGACAGGCCGGAAACGGAGAGCACCGGCGCGCCGATCTCGGCCTTGCGCTGCGGGAAGATGTGATCGACCGCGCGGCCAACCATCAGGCGCACGATCTGGCTCTGGCCGGCATCCTTGATCAGGCCTTCGCCGACCATCTCGCCATCGCGGAACACCGTGTAGCGGTCGGCGATACGGTAGATCTCGTCGAACTTGTGGCTGATGAACAGGATTGCCTTGCCGTCGCTCTTGAGGAACTCGATCAGCAAAAAGAGCTCCTCGATCTCCTTCATCGAAAGTGCGGCGGTCGGCTCGTCCATGATGACGATCTGCGCGTCGATCGACATGGCGCGCGCGACGGCGACCAGATGCTTGTTGGCGATGCCGAGGTCCTTCAGGCGCGCGTCGGCGTCGATGTGGCCGGCATGCATGGTATCGAGCACTTCGCGCGCGTTCTTGCGCATCGTGCGCCAGTCGATGGTGCGCAAACGCGTGCGCGGCGCGTGGCCGAGAAAGATGTTTTCGGCCACGCTTAGATCGTCGAACAGCACGGTTTCCTGGTGGATGGCGGTGACGCCATGGCCGAAGGCGGCATGCGCGCTCGGCAGGGTGACGGCCTGGCTGTCGATGCTGATCGTACCCTCATCGGGCTGGTAGATGCCGGTCATGATCTTGACCAGCGTCGACTTGCCGGCGCCGTTTTCGCCGATCAGCGCCGTCACCTGCCCGGGGTAGAGAGACAGGCTGACATTGTGCAGCGCGCGCACGCCGGGAAAGCTCTTGGAGATGCCGGACAGCGTCAGGCGTGGAGCCGCCTCCCCCTTCTGGGGAGGGTCGCGAACGACTGGAGCGGGGTGGGGGTTGTCTAGCATATCAAGGTCCTGGTGCGTGGAGATGTCGCCACCCCACCCCGTCTCGCCGGTTTTGCTTCGCAAGACCGCCTCGCCGACCCTCCCCACAGGGGGGAGGGTGCAAGCGCTCCAGATCAATAGATCTTGGAGAACTTCTCGATGTTCGACTTGTCGAACTGGAAGGGCGGAGCCATCGCAGCCGAGTTGGTGTCGTCGAGCGTGACCTTGCCGACACGGCCGATCGACAGCGTGGCGCCGGGCTTGGCCTCTTCCTTCTTCACTGCCAGATCATGGGCGAGGTAGACGGCCGAGTAGCCGAGGTCGATCGGGTTCCACAGCGCAACCGCCTGGCTGGAACCGTTGTCGATGAACTTCTTGAACTCGGACGGCAATGCGAGACCGGTGACATTGACCTTGCCGATCAAGTTCTCATCGGTGACGACCTGGGCGGCGGCAACGACGCCGACGGTGGTCGGCGCTATGATCGCCTTGAGGTTCGGATAGGACTTCAACAGGCCCTTGGCCTCATCAGTGCTCTTGGCCGAATCGTCATCGCCATAGACGGTGGCGACAAGTTTGATCTTGGGGAACTTCTCCGGCAGGATTTTCTTGGCCGCATCGATCCAGGCGTTCTGGTTGGTCGCGGTCGAGGAGGCCGACAGGATGGCGACTTCGCCGCCTTCCGGCAGGTAATCGGCGGCAAGCTTGATGATGGTCTCGCCGATCAGGCCGGTGTCGGACGGGTTGAGGTGAAGCTGGCGGCCTTCCTTGGCGACGCCCGAATCCCAGGAGATGACGGTGATGCCGCGTTCCATGGCCTTCTTCAGCACCGGTACCAGCGCGTCGGCGTCATTGGCCGAAATGGCGATGGCGTTGACCTTCTGCGCGATCAGCGAATTGACCACTTCGATCTGCGCTTCGGCGGTCGCCTTGGTCGGGCCGGTGTAGATGATGTCGACATCGCCGAGTTCCTTGGCCGCCTCTTCGGCGCCCTTGTTGGCGGCATCGAAGAAGCCGTTGCCGAGCGACTTCACCACCAACGCGATCTTGACGTTCTCGGCATAGGCGGCATTCACGAACATGGCGGCTGAGAATGCAGCCGTCACCATCAATTTCTTCAAGAAGCTCATCGAATTTCCTCCCTTGAGCGTTGCATTCCATCGCCGCTGCGAGCGCGAGTTGGCCTCAGGCCTGCAGTGAAGATTCTTCCTTGTTGGTTGCGGATGTGCGGGCGACGATCAGCGTCACGCCGGCGGTTTCCAGCATCTTGGCTTCGCGATCCTCGATGCCGTCATCGGTGATGACGGTGGCGATGCGCGACAGGCCGCACAGGATCAGGCTGGAGCGTTTGCGGAATTTTGAGGAATCGACCAGCACCACCAACTCGTCGGCCTGGTCGATCAGCTTCTGCTCCGCCTGGATCAAAAGCGGATCGCCTTCCATCAGGCCAAGCGGCCCCAGCCCCTGCGCGCCCATGAACATGCGGCGCGCATAGAAATTGCGCGTCACGTCATTGTCGAAGGGAGACAGGATGATGTTCTGCTCGCGATAGATGGTGCCGCCCGACAGCATCACCGTGTTCTTGGAGTGCTTGAGCAGGTGCTCGGCGATCGGGAACGAATTGGTGAAGATCGGCATGCGGCGGCCGGTCAGGAAATGCACCATCTGGAAGGTGGTGGTGCCGCCATTGATGATGATCGGTTCGCCGTCCTTGCACAGCTCGACCGCTTCACGCGCAATCGCCCGCTTCTGCGAGGCGTTGATGGTTTCGTTGACGGAAAAGGGCCGGCCGGCCAGCCCGATGAACTGCGGCGGCGAGATTGCCTCGGCGCCGCCGCGGACGCGGCGCAGGCGCTTCTGGACGTGGAGAGCCGCGATATCGCGCCGGATCGTCGCCTCGGAGGACTCCGTCAGGTCGACCATCTCTTGCACCGTCACAACAGGCTTTTCCTGGACGGCGGACAGAATGATCCTGTGGCGCTCTTTTTCGTGCATGGTTCCTCCCTGCCAGAGCATCTAGGCACCCAAAACGCGCAGTGTCAATCATTTCCGATCATATAATTTCATTGTGCAGTGCAATATGATCGATCTTGATCGTTTGTGATTGACAAGCCGGCTGCTTCCGTGGAAATTCGAACCAAATGGCCGCGCCTTTTGCGTGCCTTCGGGAGGATTTCTTATGCTCGACAAGCGCACCGGCGCGCGCCTCGCCAATCTGTGGGATGAGGCCAAGGCTCACGCGATGAGCGGGCCGGAACTTCTGGTCTACCGCTCGAACACACTTGGCTCGGACAAGCGCGTCACCAACTATGGCGGCGGCAACACGTCCTCGAAGATATGGCAGAAAGACCCACTCACCGGCGAGAACGCCGAAGTGCTTTGGGTCAAGGGCTCGGGCGGCGACAGCGCCTCGATCAAGCTGGACGGCTTTGCCACGCTCTACATGGACAAGCTGCGCGCGCTCAAAGGCCTCTATCGCGGCGTCGAGCACGAAGATGAAATGGTCGGCTTCCTGCCCCACTGCACCTTCAACCTCAATCCGCGCGCGGCCTCTATCGACACGCCGTTGCATGCCTACGTGCCGAAGCCTTTTGTCGACCACATGCATCCCGATGCCATCATCGCCATTGCCGCCGCCAAGGATTCGAAGGCGCTGACGAAAGAAATCTTCGGCGACGCCATCGGCTGGCTGCCGTGGAAGCGTCCCGGGTTCGAGCTTGGTCTTTGGCTGGAGAAATTCTGCCTCGAACACCCCGATGCCAAGGGCGTCATCCTCGAAAGCCACGGCCTGTTCACATGGGGCGACACTCCCCGGGAATGCTACGAGACGACGATCTCGGTGATCAACCAGGCGATCGAATGGTTCGAGCGCCGCTCCGAGGGTGTCGCTATCTTCGGCGGTGAGGAGGTCAAGGCACTCGACGCCACCGAGCGCCGTGCCATCGCGGCCAAACTGATGCCGAGGATTCGCGGCCTGATCTCGGAAAAGAGCCACAAAACAGGCCATTTCGATGATTCCGCCGCCGTGCTCGAATTTGTGAATTCCAGGGATCTGCGCCCGCTGGCGGCACTCGGCACGTCGTGCCCCGACCATTTCCTGCGCACCAAGATCCGCCCCCTGGTCATCGAATTCGATCCGGCCAAGCCCGATGTCGATGCGGTGATTGCGCGGCTTGCCGACGACATCGCAGCCTATCGCGTCGGCTACCAGGCCTATTACGAGGGCTGCAAGCATCCGGATTCGCCCGCCATCCGCGATCCCAATGCCGTGGTCTACCTGATGCCCGGCGTCGGCATGTTCACCTTCGCCGGCGACAAGGCGACGGCGCGCATTTCGGGCGAATTCTATGTCAACGCCATCAACGTCATGCGCGGCGCCTCCACCGTCTCGTCCTATGTCGGGCTGCCCGCACAGGAAGCCTTCGACATCGAATACTGGTTGCTCGAGGACCTGAAGCTGCAGCGCATGCCGAAGCCGAAGTCGCTTGCCGGCCAGATCGCGCTGGTCACCGGCGGCGCCGGCGGCATCGGCCGCGCCACGGCCAACCGCCTGCTGCGCGAAGGCGCCTGCGTCGTGCTGGCCGACATCGACGAGACAGCGCTGGCCGGCGCCAATGACGAACTGGCGAAAGTCTACGGCAAGGATTTCGTCCGCCCGGTGTTGATCAACGTCACCTCGGAGGATCAGGTCATTTCGGGCTTTGCCGAGACGGCGGTCGAGTTCGGCGGCATCGACATTCTGGTGTCGAACGCAGGGCTGGCCTCCTCGGCGCCGATCGAGGAGACGACGCTGGCGCTGTGGAACAAGAACATGGACATATTGTCGACCGGTTATTTCCTGGTCTCGCGGGAAGCGTTCCGGCTGTTCCGCGCGCAGAAGATTGGCGGCAACGTCGTCTTCGTCGCCTCCAAGAACGGCCTTGCCGCATCGCCCAACGCTGCCGCCTATTGCACCGCCAAGGCCGCCGAGATCCATCTCGCCCGCTGTCTGGCGCTGGAGGGCGCGGAGGCGCAGATCAGGGTCAATGTCGTCAACCCGGACGCGGTGCTTCGCGGCTCGAAGATCTGGACCGGCGAGTGGAAGGAACAGCGCGCCGCCGCCTACAAGATGTCGACCGACGATCTGGAGGAGCACTACCGCTCGCGTTCGATGCTGAAGCGCTCGGTCTTCCCGGAAGACATCGCAGAGGCGATCTATTTCCTGGCGTCCGACATGTCGGCCAAGTCGACCGGCAACATCATCAATGTCGACGCGGGCAACGCCCAGTCGTTCACGCGCTGAGCGGAGGAGGACGATGGAACAGATCATCGCCGCCGATACCGTCGACAAGGACAATGCCGCGCGGAAGGCCGACCTCGAACGCGACTACGCCTCGCTCGGCGAACGCCTCGACCGTCGCGGCATCGCCATCGACGCCATCCGCGACAAGGTCGAGAAATTCGCGGTGGCGATCCCGTCCTGGGGTGTCGGCACCGGCGGCACGCGCTTTGCCCGCTTTCCCGGCGCCGGCGAGCCGCGCGACATCTTCGACAAGATCGAGGATTGCGCCGTCATCCAGCAATTGACGCAGGCGACGCCGACCGTCTCCCTGCACATTCCGTGGGACAAGGCCGACCCGAACCGGCTGAAACAGGCCGCCTCGCGCTTTGGCCTCGGCTTCGACGCCATGAACTCCAACACCTTTTCCGATGCCAGGGACCAGAAACTCTCCTACAAATTCGGCTCGCTCTCGCATGCCGATGCCGGGACGCGCCGGCAAGCGGTCGAGCACAATCTCGAATGCATCGAGATCGGCGAGACGCTTGGCTCCAAGGCGCTGACGGTGTGGATCGGCGACGGCTCGAACTTCCCGGGCCAGGTCAATTTCGCCAAGGCGTTCGAGCGCTATCTCGACGCCATGAAAGAGGTTTACGCCGGGCTGCCCGCCGGCTGGAAGCTGTTTTCCGAGCACAAGATGTACGAGCCGGCCTTCTATTCCACCGTCGTGCAGGACTGGGGCACCAACTACATCATCGCCAGGGAATTGGGCGACAAGGCGTTCTGTCTCGTCGACCTTGGCCACCATGCCCCCAACGTCAACATCGAGATGATCGTCTCGCGGCTGATCCAGTTCAAGAAGCTCGGCGGCTTCCACTTCAACGATTCGAAGTATGGCGACGATGATCTCGATGCCGGTTCGATCGACCCCTACCGGCTGTTCCTCGTCTTCAACGAACTGGTCGATGCCGAACTGTCCGGCGCCGAGGGTTTCGACCCGGCCCACATGCTCGACCAGAGCCACAACGTCACCGATCCGATCGAAAGCCTGATGCTGTCGGCGGTCGAGGTGCAGCGCGCCTATGCGCAGGCGCTGCTCGTCGACCGCAAGGCGCTGGAAGGTTTTCAGGACTTGAACGACGCGCTGATGGCGACGCAGACGCTGAAAGCCGCCTACCGCACCGATGTCGAGCCGATCCTCGCCATGGCGCGGCTGAAGACGGGTGGCGCCATTGATCCGGTCGCGGCGTATCGTGCGGCGGGCTACCGGGCGAAAGTCGCGGCGAAGCGCCCGGCGGTTGCGGGCGGTTCAGGCGGGATTGTGTAGGCCTTTAGTTCGATTTTCCGTCGATTGGACAGAGAGGGCGGCACTTGAGCACCCCCCTCTGTCCTGCTGGACATCTCCCCCGCAAGGGGGGAGATTGGCCGCTTCATCGACAGCGCTCTTCCTGCAACGTCGGAGATTGGCGAAAGCAGAGACAACAACCGATCTCCCCCCTTGCGGGGGAGATGTCCGGCAGGACAGAGGGGGGTGTGAAGGATCGCCACCCGTTACTATTGGCTAGACTAACCCACCCCAAGAGGCTCTTCTAGGCGCACCCCTCACGCTCCCGGAGGCACGCCATGCCGCTCACCCGCAGAACACTGATCGCCGCCAGTCTTTGCATCACCTTCGCCCTGGCGCCGTTGACGAGCGCCTTTGCCGCTTCCCCGCAACCGGCCAAGGGCGAGCACGGCATGGTGGTGACGGCCCAGCATCTGGCGTCCGAAGTCGGCATCGAGGTCTTGAAGAAGGGCGGCAATGCTGTCGATGCGGCGGTTGCCGTCGGCTATGCGCTCGCGGTCGTCTACCCCAATGCCGGCAATATCGGCGGCGGCGGCTTCATGACCATCCGCTTCAAGGACGGCAGATCGACCTTCCTCGATTTCCGCGAGCGGGCGCCGCTGGCGGCGACAAAAACCATGTATCTCGACAAGGACGGCAACCCGGTGAAGGGGGCCAGTCTCGACGGCTATCTTGCGGTCGGCGTGCCGGGTTCGGTGGCCGGTCTGGAGATGGCCCGCCAAAAATACGGCAAACTGTCCCGGCAGGATCTGATGGCGCCGGCAATCGGCTATGCCAAGGACGGCTTCATCCTCAACCAGGGCGACGCCGCCTCGTTTGCCGGCAGTGCCGACAGGCTGGCGAAGGACCCCGCGGCCGCCGCCATATTCCTGAAACCCGACGGCAAGCCCTATGGCATCGGCGAGCGGCTGGTCCAGCCCGACCTCGCGGCGTCGCTCGCCGCCATTTCCGAAAAGGGTACGGATGCCTTTTACAAAGGCGCCATCGCCGATGCCATCGTCAAGGCGAGCGGCGCCAAAGGCGGCATTCTCGCCAAACCGGATTTCGAGCAATATGCGGTGCGCGAACTCAAGCCCGTGACCTGCACCTATCGCGGCTACGAGATCACCTCCTCGCCGCCGCCCAGCTCCGGCGGCGTCATCATCTGCGAAATCCTCAACGTTCTGGAGGGCTATCCCTTATCCTACCTCGGTGCCGGTTCTGCCGAGACGATCCACGTCATGATCGAGGCGATGCGCTACGCCTATGTCGACCGCAATTCCGCGCTCGGCGATCCCGATTTCGTCGACAATCCGGTCTCGAAATTGCTTGATAAGGCCTATGCCAAGGATATCCGCGACAAGATCGACCCGTTCCGGGCCGGCGTGTCGCAGGAACTGATGCCGAAGGGCTTTGGCGAGAGCAAGGAGACGACGCATTATTCGATCATCGACGATGACGGCAACGCGGTCGCGGTCACCTACACGCTGAACGGGTCCTTCGGCGCCGGCGTCGTTGCCGACGGCACCGGCATCCTGCTCAACAACGAGATGGACGATTTCACCCAGAAGCCCGGCGTGCCCAACCTCTATGGCCTGGTCCAGGGCGAGGCCAACGCCATCCAGTCGAAGAAGACGCCGCTGTCGTCGATGAGCCCGACCGTGGTGGCCAAGGACGGCAAGCCGTTCATGGTCATCGGCAGCCCGGGTGGTTCGCGCATCATCACCATCACGCTGGAAGCGATCGTCAATGTCATCGACCACGGCATGAACATCCAGGAGGCGATCGACGCGCCTCGCATCCACCATCAATGGCTGCCCGACAAGGTTTATGTCGAGCCGTTCGGCCTGTCGCCGGACACAGAAAAGCTGCTGGCCGGCATGGGATATCACCTCGATCTCGCTGACCAGACCTGGGGGCAGGCGGCCGGCATCCTGGTCGGCGGCAAGAGCCTGGCGGAAATCGAGAAGGGCGGCGGCGCGCGCTACAACGGCGCCATCGACAGCCGCGCGGCCTCTGGCGAGGCGCTCGGATACTGACAGCTCGGAGGAAAAGCTTGGTGCCGCGCGGCGATTCGGGTTGATCGCCCGCTGCTCAAGTGGATCGGCTCACACCGATTTGACCGTCACAAGACCAGCGTGAGGGTGGACGCAACCAGCATCAAGGCGGCAATGCCGACGAACAGCGCATAGATACGCGGCCGGTCGAGCAGCAGCGCGTTTCCGGATATCCAGGCGGACGTGGCGCCGCCAAGCGCGAAGAGGAAGCCGTTGCGGTGCCCGAAGACCATCGATGCGGCCATCAGCCCGCCAATGATCAGCGCACCGAACACGATGATCACGGCAACGGCATATCTCTCGAAATCATTGCCGCTACCCATGCTCGGGCCGATTGCGTTCAACGTCGGCAGGTCGTCCGGATCGAAGGGGTTCGTCGACCCGTATTCGTCTTGACCGGCAGGCTCTCGCATCATTCGTTCTCCGTATAGCGGCAACAAATCATCAAGCCTTGCCGAGTGCAACCCGATCGCGCTGCCTTGATGCGTTCGACCGGTCCTTGACGTCTTCAGGCGGCGGCTTGCTGCCGGCTTTTTTGGTTCGTTCCTTGGCCGTCTTTGGTCTCTCAGGCAATCCAGGAAACGGCTGCCCAAAGGCGACCGTGGCTTCGTCTATCATGGAATGCCTTCGTGGAGGAAAAATGATGCGAGGCGCGGATTGGGCTTCGCGGGCCGTGATTTTTTGGCGGCCACATCGCACAGCGCTGTTGTACGGGCGAATCGCCTTGCGGCCAAGCGGCGGCTGCGCCTGGCATGCGGTTGCGTAAAAGTTGACTTGTCAGGCCACCAAAATGTTGACTATTAAACTCATGTTTCATAGTCAACCGGGCAGTGGTCACTGGAGACCGTATCCCGAAAAGCAGGGCACGCCGCATTGCAGAGAGACCGAGAGCCCCAGTCGAGAGCCGCGTCCGATCACTTGCGCAGCCGAATGACCCGGCGCCAGGCGCTCGGGCTTTTCACGCTGCCGTTCGCCGGCATGGGGTTCTCCACGGCTGAAGCCCGTCCGTTGCGCATAGTCTGCCTGGATGACGGGTTGACCGAGACCTTGCTCATGCTCGGCGTCAGCCCGGTCGCCATTGCCGATCGGGAGGTCTGGGAGAAATGGGTGGTCGAGCCGCGGCTGCCGCCTGACATCGCCGATGTCGGCACGCTGCTCGAGCCCAATCTTGAATTCCTGCAGCAGCTCAGGCCCGACATCATCCTGTCCATGCCGTATCTCGACGGCATCAAGCCGCTGCTCGAACGCGTGGCTCCGGTGACGACGATCGGTCTCTACACCGAAGCCGGGCAGCCCTATCAGCACGCCGTCGAGGCGACGCGCCAGCTCGCCGGGCTTGTCGGCAAGGAAAGCGAAGGCGAAGCGCTGATCGTGGCGACAGACGCGTATTTTACGGAAGTTCGCCAGCAACTGGCGCCGCTGTCGGCACGGCCGATCTATGTCGTCAGCTTCCTGGACCCCCGCAATGTGCGCGTCTACGGCGCAAAGAGCCTGTTTCAGGAGGTGTTCGACCGCATCGGGCTCAGCAACGCGTGGACGGCCGAGACCAATTACTGGGGGTTTTCGACCGTCGGTATCGACGGGCTGGCAACATCCAGCGATGCGCGCCTCGCCTATCTCGAACCCTTGCCTGAGGGCGCTGGCGGCACGCTGACCGAAAGTCCGGTCTGGAACGCCATGCCTTTCGTGCGCAACCGCTGGATCATGCGCCTTCCTGCCGTCCTGATGTTTGGCGCGCTTCCATCCGCGCGCCGTTTTGCTCGGGTCCTGGCGTCGGCGATGACCGCGGAGGCCGCCCATGGCTGAGGATGCCGCGGCCGTCACTCAAGAAGGAAAGCTTGCGCCGTCGGGCCGCGCCTTGCCATGGGGCTCTCTTGGCAATCAGCCGGTAGGCGCGATCCTGCTTTGCGCGGTGCTGCTCGCGACGGCGATCGCGGCAACCGTCTCAAACCTCACCGTGCAGCTGCCATCGGCGCTCTGGCTCCAATCGCTCGCCGCCCCGGACATTGATGATATGCGGCAGGTGCTCGTCCACTACGCCTTCCTGCCCAGGCTTGCCGTCAGCCTTTTATGCGGTGCGGCGCTCGGGCTTGCCGGAACCGTCCTGCAGCAGGTTCTGCGCAACCCGCTTGCCTCGCCCGAAACGGTTGGCGTCTCGGCGGGCGCCTATCTGGCGCTGGCACTAGCAACGCTTCTGTCACCGTCGCTGCTTGCCTTTGGCCGCGAATGGGTGGCGCTGGGCGGCGCATTCGTTGCCCTTGCCGCCGTCATCGCTCTGTCCTGGCACAAAGGCCTGTCACCGCTTTCGGTCGTGCTGGCGGGGCTTGTTGTCAGTCTCTATGCCGGCGCTATCGGCGCTGCCCTCATTGTGCTGCGGCATGAATGGTTGGCCGGCCTGTTCATCTGGGGCGTCGGTTCGCTGGGCCAGCAGGACTGGTCGATGACACTGTGGCTGTTGCCACGCATCGGCGGCGCGGCACTGGCGATCTTCCTCATGGTGCGGCCGCTGGCCCTGCTTGGTCTCGACGATGAAGGCGCGCGCAGCCTTGGCGTGCCGCTCGGCGCCTATCGCTTCGCAGGACTAGCGGCCGCGGTCGCCCTGATCGCGTTTGTCGTTGCCGCTGTCGGCGTCATCGGTTTCGTCGGCCTGGCTGCGGCGACGCTCGCGCGCATCGGCGGTGCCCGGCGGCTGGGCCAACAACTGGTGATGGCGCCGCTGATCGGCGGGGCGCTGTTGTGGACAGCCGACCAGGCCGTACAGATCGCCACTGGACCGCAAGGCGACCTGCTGCCGACCGGAGCGATCACAGCACTTCTCGGCGCGCCTCTGCTTCTCTGGCTGCTGCCGCGCCTTGCTCTTGGCTCGGAAGTCCCGACCTTGATGGCCGCGCGCCTGCCGCGCGCAAGCCGGCCCGGCCTTGTGCTGGTGGCGATCGGCCTGGCTCTGCTTCTGCTGCTCGGGCTGGCCCTGCTCTATGGACCGGGTCCGCATGGCTGGACCCTCGCCTTCGGCGACCAGTTGCAGCCTTTGCTGTCGTGGCGGTGGCCTCGTGTGCTTGCCGCGCTGAGCGCCGGGGCGATGCTGGCGCTCGCCGGGCTGATGATGCAGCGGCTGACCGGCAATCCGATGGCCAGCCCGGAAGTGCTTGGCATCAGCGCCGGTGCCGCCCTTGGCATGATGGTGGCGCTGTTTGCGCTCTCCGATGCCGGACGCCCGGTTCAGACGGCGGCGGCAACCATCGGCGCCTTCGCCGCTTTGCTGGTGACGCTGGCGATCGGCCGCCGTGCCGCCTATGCGCCGGAGCGGCTGCTGCTCGCAGGCGTTGCCCTGACGGCCTTGTTCGACGCGCTGATCCTGGTGCTCACCGCCACCGGCGATCCGCGTGCCATGCTGCTGCTCAACTGGCTGACCGGCTCGACCTATGGCGTCGATGTCGGTGACGCCTTGCTGACCGGTGGTATCGCCGTCTGCCTCTTCGCGCTCGCGCCTTTCTTCATGCGTTGGCTCGACATCCTGCCGCTTGGCCCCGCCGCTGTGCAGGGCCTTGGCATTGACCTGAAGAGGACGCGGCTTTTCGTGCTGCTGGTGGTCGCGGCACTCACCGCAGCCTCGACGCTGATCGTCGGTCCGCTGACCTTCATCGGCCTGATGGCGCCGCACCTTGCCCGTCGCTTTGGCCTCTCCCGTGCGCTGCCGCAGGCCATTGGCGCGGTGCTCGCCGGCGCGCTGATCATGGTCGCCGCCGACTGGGTGGGCCGCACCGCCATCTTCCCGCGCCAGATCCCGGCCGGTCTCGTCGCCACGCTCATCGGCGGCCCGGTGCTGATGTGGCTGCTGCGCCGCCGCTGACTTTTTTGTCCCTCTGGAGATATCCATGTCCAAGTCGATGGCGGCGCCAGCCTTGATTGCCGACACCACGATCCACGACTTCGTCCCGGCGCAGGGCGGCGCCCCCTGGCGGATATTCCTGCATGTGCCGTCCGGGCCGGTGCCAGAAGCCGGCTGGCCGGTCCTCTACATGACCGACGGCAATGCCGTCATCGGCACGGCGGTCGACGCCGTGCGCGCGCAGGCCTTCTATCCAACGGGCACCAATGTCGGCTGGGGCGTCATCGTCGCCATTGGCTATCCCGTCGAGGGCGGCTACGACCCGTTGCGCCGCTCATGGGACCTCGGCCCGCCGCCGGGCAAGACCTATCCGCCCTTCTACGAGGGCACGCCCGAAGTCCGGACGGGTGGGGCAGCGGAATTCCTTGCCTTCATCGAAGACGAGCTGAAGCCATGGGTCGCCGGTCGGGTCACGGTCGACACAAGCCGCCAGGCGCTTTATGGCCATTCTTTCGGTGGTCTGTTTGCGCTCTATGCCTTGTTCACGCGGCCTTCTGCCTTCCAGACCTGGATCGCGGCAAGCCCCGCCCTCTATTGGGAAGAGCGTGCCATCGACCGCTTTCTCGAAACCTTCGAGGCCGCCGTTCCCGCTGGTTTGGCGGCGACCATGATCCTGTCGGCCGGCGAGTACGAGACCGAGAAGCTGGCACCGTTCCAGATTGGCGCCGAGGACGAGGAAAAGCGCCTGCGGCAGAAGAAGGTGACACGCACCGACGAATTCGCGCGGGCAATGGCGCAGCGGCTTGATGCTCTCCCGGGCGTGCGCGCGCGCTTCGAGCTGCACGCCGGCGAGAACCACATGTCGATCCTGCCGGTCACGGTCAATCGCGCGGTTCAGGCAGCGTTTGCGGTCAGGGCTTGCGACTAACGGCCTTCACCTCTCAACGCTGCGATGGCTTGTTCCCGTTGTGCGGCTGCGTCCGCGTCCATAGCGCCAAAACGCAGGGCACAGCGGAATTTTTCCCCGGGTACGACGCGAACCAGGCGGCCTCTTTCCTTGGCCGCAAGATAGCCGTCTGGTTCGGCGGTGGCCGGCAGCACGAGGCCAAGTGCGTCCTGGTCGGCGCCGCGCGTGATCCAGCGGACGGCATAATTGAGCTCGTCGGGGCGAAAGCTGACGAAATCCGCCGTACGGTCCGGATGGACCTGCAAGGCGTGCGCCCAGCCCTGGAGGTCCGCCTTAGCCCTCATCGTCAGCACGAGTTCTGGGTCGATCGGCTCGCCCTTGGTCAGCAGGCGATGCCGCGAAGGATCGGCGACAACGGCATCGCGGTAAGCAAGGTAGCTTTCGCTCGGTGTGAAAAAGGGCGGCAGCGTCTGGCGCACGACAATGTCCGCGGAATCATCCGCTACGGTGTCGACCAGGCGCCCGCCGTCGGCCGGCTTGAAATTGATGTGCGCCAGGTACATCAACTCCATGGCCGAGCGTTTCAGGTTCTCGATCACGATGTCGACTGCGACGCTGCTGGCATCGAGTTGCAGCCGTACGGTCGGCTCCATCACATAGTCATGGCTGAAAGCGACGGTCTGTCGGCAGCGCCCCGTCAGCGCCAGGAAGGGTCCTTCGGAATTGCTGCCGGCGATCAGTTGCACGTCCTGATAAGGCGCATTGGGCAGATCGCCGTGAAGCGGGTGACGATCATCCGGGCCCGGATTTCCCATTGCGGTAGCGCCGCAGTGAATGAAGAACGCGCCGTAGTTGGAAAGATAGTCCCGGGTCGCGACCGGCTCATCGAACATCGAGCGCATGGTCAGGGAGCGGCCGAGGAAGGTCACGTCCCAGATCTGCTGTCCTTGGAACGGCAGCATGACGATTTCGCCCTTCGCGTTGCTGATCCGAAGCCCGGCAACGCCGGATCGATAGCGAAAGGCGGTGGCGACAAGCCCGCGATAGCGCGCGACGATGGTTTCCGACGGGCCGAACTGCTCGGGCACGAGGTCGACGAAGACGTGATCGGAGTGGTCCAGATGCATTGTTTCGACCTCTATCTTCCGCAAGCGTGCGTTCCGATAGTCGCAGGAAACATCTGGAAATCAACGGCAGCGCGTCTCACAGCTTCTGCCAGGACGGCTGGTGGCAGAGCTTCGCGCCCTCCTGGGAGAGCGCTTCGAACTGCAAGCTTGCCAGGCAATATCCCGCGATTGCTTATCCGCGAGCCGGCGGCAGCTCGAACAAAGTGGCGCCGTTCTCCCGGCCGCGCTCGACATAGCCGATAACGCCAAACCATCTTGCGACATCCGGCCCCTGCAGCCAGCTGCGCGAGTGGATGGCGAGGTTGCCGGCGAGCGCCTGGATGTGCCGGATATGCCGCTTGCAGAAGCGAACGGTCGCCGCACGGAAGAAATCCTCCCGTGCGGCGAACAGCGTGTCGGCGGCGTCGCTGTTCTCGTGCCAGGCGATAATCGCCACGGCCTTGTCGCCCTCGACAAGCGCGTGCGCGCGGCCCTCCTTCAAATTCATCATCAGATTGTCGTAGGCGATCTTGCTGTCCTTGCCGGCCGCCACGTATTCGTCCGACATCCGCTTGGACAGACCGCGAAAGACATCCTCCAGATCCCCAAGCGTTGCTGCGCGTGCTCTCATTTCACCTCCTGCAGCCCCGGCAGGCAGTTTGCCCCAGGGTTGACGGGTGGCCAAGCAAATTAAATCCGCATGCAGGCAGAAGAGCGCAAACTTGTTTCGGCCAATGATGCTTGCGGTGACCGGTTGGCCAGCTTTTATGGCCACCCTGCTGGCCGTCACCAAGCGGCAGATATTTTGGCTGCGACTCCCGGTGAGCCGACGCCTTGCACACAGCGCCCACGCGGCCAGATTAGCGGCCGGCCGGGGGATGCAGCCTTGTGTCGAGAGCAAAAGTTTCCTGGAGCTTCAGCGCATAGGTATCTGTCGCTACGCTTGCCACGAAGATCAAGTTCCAGCTATGTGAAGAGACCGCACTCGGTATCGCCACCACGCGATGGCCCATCAGAAGGTCATCCCCGAATGCCTGCTGACCCGCGCTTGGTATGCCGGGGCGCAGCCAGTTCGGATTGGGCACGCTTGCAGGATCGACGACATGTATAGCCGATGCATCGCTGATGACAGCGGCTGTTAACGTGTGAGGAACTGTGTCGAGGGCGCGAAAACCCTTATGTACGGCGACTTCGAGGATAGCCGTGGCGGGATCGATCGAGCAGTACACAGCTCTTACGCCCTTGCTGTTCCAGCGGCCGCCCACCCGATAGGCACCTTCGCCACTATTCCATGTCGCGGCATGGACGGCCTGGTCAAGCCGCCACGCGATGAGTTCCGTTCCTCCGAGCGCTATTGGCAGAGGCGTCATGCATAGACGCCGTATTCAAGCCGTTCGAGATAGTCTTCGACCAGTTCCACGCCGGCGGGAGTGCCCAGAAGATCGATCGGACGGCGCTGGTCGAGACCGATCGCCGGGCGCTCCAACCATTGCTCAGCTTCCGCCTGCGTACCGAGGACATCCGTCGCCTTCGCCAGGATCTCTGCGAATTTCCAAGTCCGTCCGCTTTGCTCTTGGCTAAGAGGCTTGGATGGAGCGTCTTTGCGGCGCTGCCAGGTTCGCAGGCTCATACCAACCGCCTTTTCGAGGGACGCCGTCTTGTCAATGAAGACCAGTTGTCCGACGAGATGGTTTAGCGCCGAGGCCGGCAGGCCACTTAGAAGCAATTCATGCGCATCAAGTGCGCTGGTCAATCGACGCGACAATATACGAGACCCGCCGAGCAGTGCCTCCACTCGTTGGAGACCGCCGTCTCTCGCTTCCGTAACGACCTTATCCGCCGTAGCCGTCATGTGCGCCTCCTGCGTCAACTGTCGCGTAAAATATGACAGTTGACGGTGGCGATTTCAAGTGGGCAGCGGGCGCTACTTGAACCCAGTCCGGAAGATATGACCGAGTGCGCGGCGTCGGTAGCCAGATGATTAGAATTAAGGCCGGAAAGGCGGTCGTATCTGACGTAGTGGGCAGGGTCTTGACGGCGCGCAAGACGGCTAAGCGTCCAACGATTAAGTCATTGATATTGTCTGGAAAATGGTGCCCAGAGGCGGAATCCAAGTGAGGAAAGTATGCCAGTACTTTCAGGATGTTACTACCCACGTAGCCTGCGAACAACCAACATAAATACCAACAATATATTTCTGTGGATTACTATCATTCCTCGTGGAATGCCCGACTGATTTGGTCCGACAGCGGCTTCACAAAATAGGAAAGCGCCGTACGCTCGCCCGTCTGGACCATCGCTTCGGCCGGCATGCCGGGCACGAGCGTCAGGTCCTTGAGCTTCGTCAGTTC
>NZ_JAMYLI010000032.1:0-66501 GCF_040317955.1 Mesorhizobium sp. M1342
AATAGCTATCGACAACCGAGCGCTTGAAACTCTCGCTGTATTTGGACATGCAAAACCCCCGAAGGTTGTGTCCAACTTTCGGGGGGTCAGTTCACTCAGGGCGGCCTTTTTATTGATTGGGTGCCGCGGCGTTTTTCACGGGACGGGCGGCTGGACGGATCGGCCGGCTTTGCGCATGGTCGGCGGAAAGCCTGGAACCGGACCATGGAAGTCGCCGTCTTCATTCTGGTCGTGCTCGTCTTCGTGGCGCTTTCCGGCGCTCTGGTTCGCCTGGTGCGGGTACCGTTGCCGGTGCTGCAGATTGCGATCGGTGCCGCGCTCGCCTGGCCGGTGCGCGGCATCCATGTCGAGATCAATCCGGAACTGTTTCTGCTGGTGTTCATTCCGCCGCTGCTGTTCGGCGATGCCTATGGCGCGCCGAAGCGTGAATTGATGGCGCTGCGCAGACCGATCCTCGATCTTGCCATAGGGCTCGTCTTCTTCACCATCGTCGGCTTCGGCTACGCCTTGCACTGGCTGGTGCCGAGCATCCCGCTGGTCGTCGCTTTCGCGCTCGCCGCGGTGCTGTCGCCGACCGACGCGGTGGCCGTGTCCTCGATCGTCGACAGAAATGTTGTCCCGGCGCGGCTGATGCACATTCTGGAAGGCGAGTCGCTGCTCAACGATGCGTCGGGGCTGGTCATGTTCCGCTTTGCCGTCGCGGCGGTGCTGACCGGCAGCTTTTCCCTTGCCGCGGCTTCGCTCAGTTTTCTCTATGCCGTGGCGATCGGCATCCTGATCGGCGTGGCGGCGCTGTTCGTTGCCGCCAAGCTGCTGCAACTGCTCAACCGGATCGGCGGCGTGCCGGCCGAGGCGCAGGTGCTGGTGATGGTCCTGCTGCCCTTCATCGCCTATCTCGGCGCCGAGCATGTCGGAGCTTCCGGCATCCTGGCGGCGGTCACCGCCGGCCTGCTCACCGGCGGCTCCGGCGTGTTTCGCTTCCTCGGTGTCTCGGCGCGCATGCAGACGATGTCGCTGTGGACGACGCTTTCCTTCGTTTTCAACGGCGCTCTCTTCATCGTGCTCGGCCTGCAGCTTCCCGACATCATCCGCCATGTGCCGCCGGAACTCATGAGCCTGCACCCGATCATCCAGCCGATCGCGACCGTCATCGCGCTGACGCTGTGCCTGATCGCGTTGCGCTTCCTGTGGATCTGGGTGGGCGATATCGCGGCCGGCATCGCCGCGCGTCTGGGCAAGCGCAAGGTGGAGCCGTTCGGGTTGCGCGTGCGGCTTGCCGGTTCGGTGGCCGGCGTGCGCGGCGCCATTACGCTGGCCGGCATATTGTCGCTGCCGCTCGCCATGCCGGACGGCTCGCCTTTTCCGGCGCGCGACCTGGTCATTTTCCTGGCCGCTGGCGTCATCATCTGTTCGCTGGTCTTCGCCAGCCTCGCTCTGCCGACGATCGCCAGGGGGCTGGTCGAACCGGGCGAGGATGCCGGCGCAGCCGAGGAGCGCCTGGCGCGTGTCGGCGCCGCCAAGGCGGCAATCGCACGCATCGAGAGCATCGCTGGAGTTGGTGACGATGAGGGAGGCGAGGTTCCCGGCGCCAGGCTTGCCGCCGCCGACAGCATCGTCGCCGGCTACCGGCGCCGCATCGCCGCCTCGGACGAAGCCGATGAGGCCCGCGCTGAGGCGCGCGAAGCCGGAAGGCTGGAACTCGAGCTGAGATTTGCGGGCATCGAAGCCGAGCGCGAGGCCGTACGCGCCATGTTTCGCCGGGGCGAGATCAACGACCACACGTCGCAGGCGCTGTTTACCGAGATCACGCTCACCGAGGCCTTGCTGAGAGGCCGCAAGGCGAGGAAATAGCGACCTGAAGGCTTCGCTGGCGCAATCCGGCCAGCAAATTTCGCGCCGCAAACGTGGCGGGGCGAAAACAACTGTGTTAATGGCCCGGCAAATGCAAGTCGCCCAAAAGTGTGCAGCGGTTTTGGGACAACGACTTGCATAAATCGAAAATTGCCCCCGAACCCCGAGGATTTCAGGCCATGGCAACAGCAGCGGCAGTGTCGAACAAATTCGAATCCTTCTTCGAAACCACGCTAGAAGATGCCGATCCGGAGATTTTTGGCGCCATCCGCAACGAACTCGGCCGCCAGCGCCACGAGATCGAGCTGATCGCCTCGGAAAACATTGTTTCCCGCGCCGTGCTTGAGGCGCAGGGCTCGATCATGACCAACAAATATGCCGAGGGCTATCCCGGCAAGCGCTATTATGGCGGCTGCCAGTTCGT
The DNA here is from genome assembly GCF_040317955.1 of Mesorhizobium sp. M1342. Classification (NCBI taxonomy): domain Bacteria; kingdom Pseudomonadati; phylum Pseudomonadota; class Alphaproteobacteria; order Hyphomicrobiales; family Phyllobacteriaceae; genus Mesorhizobium; species Mesorhizobium sp. M1342. The sequence goes on from NZ_JAMYLI010000032.1 coordinate 2,276, forward strand.
CGACGTGGCCGAGGAACTGGCCATCGAGCGCGCCAAGAAGCTGTTCGGCTGCAACTTCGCCAACGTCCAGCCGAACTCCGGCAGCCAGATGAACCAGGCGGTGTTCCTGGCGCTCTTGCAGCCGGGCGACACGTTCATGGGCCTCGACCTCAATTCCGGCGGCCATCTGACCCATGGTTCGCCGGTCAACATGAGCGGCAAATGGTTCAAGGTCGTCTCCTACGGCGTGCGCCAGGACGACCATCTGCTCGACATGGACGCCATCGAGAAGACCGCCCATGAGACCAGGCCGAAGCTGATCCTGGCCGGCGGCACCGCCTATTCGCGCGTCTGGGACTGGAAGCGGTTTCGCGAGATCGCCGATGCGGTCGGCGCCTATCTGATGGTCGACATGGCGCACATCGCCGGCCTGGTCGCCGGCGGCGTGCATCCGTCGCCGCTGCCGCATGCCCATGTCGTGACCACCACGACGCACAAATCGCTGCGCGGCCCGCGCGGCGGCATGATCCTGTGCAATGACGAGGACATCGCCAAGAAGATGAATTCGGCGGTGTTTCCCGGCCTGCAGGGCGGCCCGCTGATGCATGTCATCGCTGCCAAGGCGGTGGCCTTCGGCGAAGCGCTGAAGCCGAGCTTCAAGGTCTATGCCGAGAGCGTCGCCGCCAACGCCAAGGCGCTCGCCTCCAGCCTCAAGGAGACTGGTCTCGACATCGTCTCCGGCGGCACCGACAACCATCTCATGCTGGTCGACCTCAGGCCCAAGAACGCCACCGGCAAGCGCGCCGAGGCGGCGCTGGGCCGCGCCAACATCACCTGCAACAAGAACGGCATCCCGTTCGACCCGGAAAAGCCTTTCGTCACCTCGGGCGTGCGTCTCGGCACCCCGGCCGGCACCACGCGCGGCTTCGGCCAGGCCGAATTCCGCGAGATCGGCAAGCTGATCGCCGAAGTGCTGGACGGTCTCAAGGTTGCGAATTCCGACGAGGGCAATGCCGCTGTCGAAGCTGCGGTCAAGGCCAAGGTCGTGGCGCTGACCGATCGCTTCCCGCTCTATCCCTATCTCGGCTGACGCGATAGGAAGTCTTACCGCCTGCTGCAACGACAAGCGTCGTTTCAGCAGGCCGGGGCGACCGGCAGGAGCCTTGATGATGCGACCATTTCGTTTCGCCGACCTTGGTGCCGTTGGCGCTCTGGCCGCTTTGATCGCCGTGCCTTTCCCCGGCATCGCCTTGGCGCAAACCGGCTCTGCTCAACCCGCGCCCGCGCAACCCGCACCTCAGGCCGAGCCGGCGGCGCCCGCCCAGGCGGCACCCAAGCTCGAAACTTTCGGCAGATGGTCGACCCTGGTCGACGAGGTCGACACCGGTGAGGATCTGCGCAAGACCTGCGCGGCCTCGACCGCCTTTATCGGCGCTGGCGGCGAGAGCGGCGTTCTGACGCTCATCATCACGAATGGCGATGCTCTGCCGCCGGATGCCTACCCGTCCGTAACGATCGCCGTCGACAACAAGGCCTTGCCGGCCGGCAAGTCGGTTGCCGCCACCTTCGGCGACGACAAGGGCCGTGTTGCCGCAAAACTCCATTCTGATGGCGCCGTCAACGGCCGGCTCAGCTGGACCGTGGACAATCAGGCCAAGACCAGCCTGGCGCTCCTGCGCGCCATGCGGCGGGCATCGGTGCTTGACGTCTCCTTCGGCGACGCGCCGGTTGGAAGCATATCCATGGACGGCTTCACCAAGGCCTATCGCAGTCTCGGCACATCATGCGGATTTCCGACCGCCGACGTCGCTCCCTGAAGACATCGGTACGCTGTGCGGCCGCCTGGCGAGGCTGGCAATCCTGCTTGCGCCTCGCTATCTCTGTGCGATGAAGGGCGATTGTTGGCGACACTTTGCCATCGCTGCAAAAACCTCTAAGCCTTTCGCTTCACCAGATTCGCCAACCAAAGGCTTCTCCATGCGCTGTCCCTATTGCCAGTCAGAAGATACGCAGGTGAAGGATTCGCGCCCCGCCGAGGATGGCGCGGCGATCCGCAGGCGGCGCGTCTGCCCCGATTGCGGCGGTCGCTTCACCACCTTCGAGCGCGTGCAGTTGCGCGACCTCGTCGTGGTCAAGAAATCGGGCCGCAAAGTACCCTTCGACCGCGACAAGCTGCTGCGTTCGGTGGAGATCGCCGTGCGCAAACGCAATGTCGATCCCGAGCGCATCGACCGCGCGGTGACCGGCATCGTGCGCCAGCTCGAAAGTTCCGGCGAGACTGAGGTTGCTTCGGGAGAAGTCGGCCGGCTGGTCATGGAAGCGCTGAAATCGCTCGACGATGTCGCCTATGTGCGTTTCGCCTCGGTCTACCGCAATTTTCGCGAGGCCAAGGATTTCCACGAACTGCTGGGCGAGCTCAAGGGCGACGAAATCAAGGGTGAAGAGGAAGCCAGCTGAGCATGACTGCAAGCGAACAGGCCGCCCTTGATCGCCGCTTCATGGCGGCGGCACTCAGACTGTCGCGAAAAAATGCCGGGCGCACCGCGACCAACCCCTCCGTCGGCACGCTGATCGTACGCGATGACGGCAATGGCCCGATGATCGTCGGCACCGGCGTCACCGCTGTCGGCGGCCGCCCGCATGCCGAGACCGAGGCCTTGGCCGAGGCCGGCGACCTCGCGCGCGGCGCCACCGCTTACGTTACGCTGGAGCCTTGCGCCCATCACGGCCGCACGCCGCCTTGCGCCAATGCGCTGGTCAATGCCGGTGTCGCACGCGTCGTCGGTGCGGCCAGCGATCCCGATTCGCGCGTATCCGGCAAGGGTTACGCGATCCTGCGTGCCGCCGGTGTCGAGGTGGTCGAGAAGGTGTTGGCCGAGCAAGCCGCCGAGCAGATGGCCGGCTATTTGATCCGATCATTGAGAAAACGCCCGGAAGTGATTCTCAAGCTTGCGCTTTCCAGCGACGGCAAGATCGGCAGGGAAGGCGGTGGGCAGGTGTCGATCACCGGAGATATCGCGCGCCGCGAAGTGTATCTGATGCGGGCCGAGGCGGATGGCATACTGGTTGGTATCGGGACGGCCCTTGAGGATGATCCGGCCCTGACGGTGCGTTTGCCGGGGCTGGAGAACCGTTCGCCTGCCCGCATCGTGCTCGACCGCCAGATCCGGTTGCCGGAGGCCTCGAAGCTGGTTTCGGGCGTCGACCGGGTGCCGCTCTATGTCGCCGCTTGCCTGGAGGCCGATCCGCTGCGGCGGGCAGCACTCGAACGCGCAGGCGTGCGCTTCATCGGCACTGAAACACATGAGGGCGGCATCGCTCTGCCGGAACTGCTCGAGGATCTGGCCGCGCTCGGCATGGGCAGCGTGCTGGTCGAGGGCGGCGCCAAGGTGGCGAGCGCCTTCCTGGCCGATGGGTTGGTCGACCGCGTTGTGCTGTTCCAGGGGCCGGAAGCGATCGGCGACGACGGCATTGCATCGCCGATCGACGCCGACCATATCCCGGCAGGATTTCGCAAACTGCGCGACATGCGTTTCGGCGAAGACAGCTACGCCGAGTGGATAAGAGACCTCTAGGGATCAACACCAATGTTTACCGGAATTGTCACCGATGTCGGCACTGTCGCTTCCGTCGAGCCGCTCAGGGAAGGGGTGGGGCTGCGCATCGACACCGCCTATGATCCGCAGACCATCGCCATCGGCGCCTCGATCTCCTGCGGCGGTGTTTGCCTGACAGTCACTGCCTTGCCCGACAGCGGCTCGAACGCGCGCTGGTTCGAGGTCGAGGCTTGGGAAGAGGCGCTGAGGCTGACGACGGCCTCGGGCTGGAAATCCGGCACCAAGGTCAATCTGGAGCGGGCGCTGAAGATCGGCGACGAACTCGGCGGCCACATCGTTTCGGGCCATGTCGACGGCATGGCCGAAATCGTCGAGCGCAAGGATGAGGGCGACGCCGTGCGCTTCACGCTGGAGGCGCCGCGCGACCTGGCGAAGTTCATCGCGCCCAAGGGCTCCGTCGCGCTCGACGGCACCTCGCTCACCGTCAACAAGGTCGAAGGCACGCGCTTCGACGTGCTTTTGATCCACCATTCGCTGACCGTGACCACCTGGGGCGAGCGCAAGGTCGGCGACCGCGTCAACCTCGAGATCGACACCATGGCCCGCTATGCGGCGCGGCTGGTGGAGGCGACGAAAGAGGGGCTTTGATGACCAAGGACAGGGTGAATTCCACGCAGGAAGACAAGTTGATGCGTGAGGTGCAGGCCGATGTGAACACCGAAGAGCACTCGCAACTCGATCTGTCCGTCAACGACAGCAGAGTCTTCGTTGAAGCCTTGATCAATCCTCGATCGGTGAACGATCGTCTGCGCGATACCGTGCGTGGCTACCGTCACAATACAGGCGTGTGAGCACTGGAAACCAATAAGTTCTGCGGACCTTCGGCAACGTGGACAATCTTCCGCTTGCGATGAACCCGGCTTCGGCCTAAGTCACCGGCAACTCCCCGGAGACTTTTATGGCTGGTACATCCCAACACGGCAAAGCCTTCATTCGTCCGAAGGCGAAGGCGCATCTGCTCATTGTCGAAGCGCGCTTTCACGACGACCTTGCCGACGCGCTGCTCGATGGCGCGACAAGCGCGCTCGATGAAGCGGGCGCGACTTATGATGTCGTCACCGTTCCAGGTTCGCTCGAGATCCCCGCGGTGATTACCTTCGCGTTGGACGGCGCGACGGAAGGCGGCACGAGTTATGACGGCTTTGTCGCGCTCGGCACCGTCGTCCGCGGCGACACCTATCATTTCGACATTGTCGCCAATGAATCCAGCCGCGCGCTCATGGATTTGAGCGTGCAGGACTCGGTCTGCATAGGCAATGGCATCCTCACCACCGAGAACGACGCACAGGCGTGGACGCGGGCCAAGCGCTCGGAGGGTGACAAGGGTGGTTTCGCGGCGCGTGCGGCGCTGACCATGATCGCCCTCAAAGAACAATTGGGAGCGCGATCGTGAGCGAACCCGCTTCGCCTGGCCAGCCTGCGGTGCGCCACGCCAACAAGCGCGGTGCTGCCCGTCTGGCCGCCGTACAGGCGCTCTACCAGATGGATGTGGCCGGTAGCGGCGTCTTCGAGATCACCGCCGAATACGAGGCGTTTCGCCTTGGCAAGGAAGTCGACGGTGCGCTCTACCGCGAGGCCGATGCGCAATGGTTTCGCGCTATTCTGGCGGGTGTCGTCGAGAACCAGAAGACCATCGATCCGATCATCCGCCAGGCGCTGACCGAGGACTGGCCATTGTCGCGGCTCGATTCGACGCTGCGTGCCATTCTGCGTGCCGGCGTCTACGAGTTGATGAAGCGCGAGGATGTCCCCGTCGCGGTCATCGTCTCCGAATATGTCGACATCGCCAAGGCCTTCTACGAGGAGGACGAGCCGAAGCTGGTCAATGCCGTGCTCGACCGTGTGTCACGCCGGGTGCGTGGCGAAGGGCGCGGCAAGGACGCATCATGACGGCCATCGCCTTCGAGGCTGGTCAGGAGGCGCGCCGCACCGCTTTGATCCTCGCCGCCTCGCAGGCGATCATCGGCTCGGCGGCCCCCATCGCCATCTCCGTGGGGGCGCTGGCCGGGCAATATCTGCTTGGTCCCGACAAATCATTGGCGACAGCGCCGATCACCGGCTTCAACATCGGCGTGGCGCTCGGCGCGCTGCCTGCGGCGGCTATCATCCGTAGTATGGGCCAGCGCGGCGGTTTCATGACCGGCACGATCGTCACGGCGCTCGGTGGCCTGATCGCCACGCTAGCGCTTTTTCAAGGCAGCTTCTGGCTGTTTGCCTTTGGCTTGCTCACGATCGGTGTCGGCGGCGCCTTCGTCCAGCAGTTCCGCTTCGCCGCCGCCGACAACGCACCGCCTGAATTCAAGGCGCGCGCCATCTCCTTCGTGCTGGCCGGCGGCATCGTCACCGCCATCCTCGGACCGCAGATCGTCATCTTCACCCGCGAATTGCTTGCGCCGGTCATGTTTGCCGGTTCGTTCGTCTCCATCCTGCCGCTGGCAGCGGTCGGCGCCATCATCCTGTCGTTCCTGCGGCTGCCGACGAAAGCATCCGGCAAGGTGGAGATCGCCGACAGCGACGCCAGGCCGCTGGCTGAAATCGTCACGCAGCCGCGTTTCGTCGCCGCGCTTTTCTGCGCGGTTGGCAGCTATGCGCTGATGAGCTTCGTCATGACGGGCGCACCGCTGGCCATGGTCGGTTGCGGCCTGTCGGAGAACGACGCGACGCTCGGCATCTCCTGGCACGTCATGGCGATGTTCGCGCCAAGCTTCTTCACCGGCTCGCTGATCCATCGCTTTGGCGCCGAACGCATTGTGGCCACCGGCCTGATCCTGCTCATCGGCTGCGCCATTGTCGCTCTGTCGGGCCTGGCGCTGTGGCAGTTCTGGACGTCGCTGATCCTGCTAGGCCTTGGCTGGAACTTCGGCTTCATTGGCGCGACCGCGATGGTGGCCGCCACCTACCGGCCGTCGGAAAAGGGCAAGGTGCAAGGCTTCCACGACTTCGTCCTGTTCGGCTCCGTCGCCTGCGCCTCGCTGATGTCGGGCATGGTCTACAATGCCTGGGGCTGGGAGATGCTGAACTGGATAGTCTTTCCGGTCACCGTCCTGTGCTTCGTGGCGCTCGGCGCGCTCAAGCTGACGAGCTTGCGCAAAGCCGAAGCCTGATCCATCCGCCGTTTCACCTGACACGGCGCTGTCAGCACGATGTCGGTCGAATTTACCGCTCCGTAACAAAAATATTGCGTCTGTACCTATTGTTATGAAACCGTGTGCCCCGACTGGCCGTTGAAGCCATGCTCATATGCGGCACCGCGTTTCGGTTCATAGCAAGGGGTTTCACAATGTTTTCAGTCAAGTTTCTGGCCGGCGCGGCATTGGCGCTCGGCATTACGGTGGCTACCGCCAATGCCCAGGTGGTTGTCTCTTCCAAGATCGACACAGAGGGCGGCGTGCTCGGCAACATCATCCAGCTCGTGCTCAACGCCAACAACATCAAGACATCGGACCGTATCCAGCTCGGTGGCACGCCGGTGGTGCGCAAGGCGATCACCGCCGGCGAGATCGACATCTATCCCGAATATACCGGCAACGCCGCTTTCTTCTTCGAAAAGGCCGACGACCCGGTCTGGAAAGACGCCGCCAAGGCCTATGAAACGGCCAAGAAGCTCGACTACGACGCCAACAAGATCGTCTGGCTGTCGCCGTCGCCCGCAAACAACACCTGGGCGATCGCGCTGCGCAAGGAAGTCGCCGAGACCAACAAACTTGCCACGCTCACCGACTTCGGCAAATATATCGCGGGCGGCGGTCAGGTGGTGCTGGCGGCTTCCGCCGAGTTCGTCAATTCGGCGGCTGCACTTCCGGCTTTCCAGACCACCTATGGCTTCACGCTGAAGCCGGACCAACTGATCACCCTTTCGGGCGGCGACACGGCAGCAACCATCGCCGCGGCCGCCAACCAGACCAACGGCGCCAATGCAGCCATGGTCTACGGCACCGATGGCGGCATCGCACCGTCCGGCCTCGTCGTGCTCGACGACGACAAGGGCGTGCAGCCGGTCTACCAGCCGGCGCCGATCATCCGCGAAGCGGTGCTGAAGGAACATCCCGAGATCGAGACGCTGCTGAAGCCGGTCTTCGCCAAGCTCGACCTCGTCACGCTGCAGGAACTGAACGGTCGCGTGCAGGTCGGCGGCGAGCCGGTCAAGGGCGTCGCCGAGGACTTTTTGAAGAAGAACGGGTTTTTGAAGTAGTCAGTGACACCGGTGCAAGGCACCCCCCTCTGGAAGCTGCTGATCTCCCCCCTTGCGGGGGAGATGTCCGGCAGGACAGAGGGGGGTGCTGTCCCGCCGACCTCTCAACCCGTCAAAGGTGCGTGCCTCGACAGGGTTGCTTCTGAACAAGCCGACACCCGAAAGTTGGCGATCCTTCACACCCCCCTCTGGCCTGCCGGCCATCTCCCCCGCAAGGGGGGAGATCGGATATCGCGTCGGTTTTCGCCAATCCCCAAAGAAAGCTGCGCGATGTGGCAAATCGCCCCTCATGAGGGGCAACCATGACTCCCCGCTTCGACAAGCTCGGCGTGGTCATCGCCGCGATATCAGCCTACGCGGCTTTTGCCGCGCCCTTTGCCACGTTCCGTGCCAACCGCATCGTCCCCGGCCAGGCGCGCTCGATTCTCGAGGCGCTGCCGGCAACGACCGGGACGCTGCTGCTCGCCATCATTGTCGCCGCAGCACTCATCGCGCTGTTCAAGACACCACTTGTGCTGCGCCTTGCCGCCAGCGTGATGGCGCTTGCCGCGCTCGCGCTGCTGATCGGTGTCGCCGGAACATTTCTCACGCCGGCGGGCAACACCTTCGCCAGAGTTTCGCCAGCCTCCGGTTTCTGGATTCTGATCTTTGCCTTCACGCTTTTGCTCGCCGACGTGCTGACAAGGCTGAACCTGTCGCCATTGGCGCGGGTTGGCGTGCTTGTGGTCGCGGCTTTGGCGATCGGGCTGCTGTTGATTTCGGGAAGCTGGGACAATCTGTCGATCCTGAAGGAATATTTCAACCGCGCCGACAGCTTCTGGGCAGAGGGCTCCAAGCATGTAATGCTGGCGCTAGGATCGCTGCTTGCGGCGGTGGTCGTCGGCTTACCACTCGGCATTCTCTGCCATCGTGTCGAAAGTCTGCGCGCCGGCGTCCTCAACGTGCTCAACATCATCCAGACCATTCCCTCGATCGCGCTGTTCGGCCTTTTGATCGCGCCGCTCGGCTGGGTTGCCGCGCATGTGCCGGGGGCTGCCGCGCTCGGTATTCGCGGCATCGGCACCGCTCCCGCCTTCGTCGCGTTGTTCCTTTACTCGCTGCTACCGGTGGTGGCCAACACGGTGGTCGGTCTCGCCGGCGTGCCGCGCGCGGCCAACGACGCGGCGCGCGGCATGGGCATGACCGACAGGCAGCGCCTGTTCGGCATCGAGTTTCCGCTGGCTTTTCCTGTCATCCTCACCGGCATCCGTATCGTTTTGGTGCAGAACATCGGCCTCGCCACCATTGCCGCGCTGATCGGCGGCGGCGGTTTCGGCGTGTTCGTCTTCCAGGGTGTGGGTCAGACGGCAATGGACCTTGTGCTGCTCGGCGCCGTGCCGACGGTCGCGCTCGCCTTTGCCGCCGCCATCATCCTCGATGCGGTGATCGAAATGACCGCCACCAAGCGCAGGGTTGAAACGGCATGATCGAGATCGAAGGCATCACTAAGCGCTATGACGCGACGACCGTGGTCGATGACGTGTCGATGGTCATCGAGCCGCGCACCATCGCCGTCATTGTCGGCACGTCCGGTTCCGGCAAGACGACGCTGCTGCGCATGATCAACCGGCTGGTCGAGCCGACCTCGGGCATCATCAAGCTCGACGGCGCCGACAATCGTTCGCTGCCCGGTTACGAGCTGCGCCGCAGCATCGGCTACGCCATCCAGGGCCACGGCCTGTTTCCACATCGCACGGTGGCACAGAACATTGCCACCGTGCCGGTGCTGCTTGGCTGGGACAAGGACCGTATCAAGGCCCGGGTCGACGAGCTGATGACGCTCTATCAGCTCGATCCCGAAGCCTTCGGGCCGCGCTATCCGCACGAACTGTCCGGCGGCCAGCAGCAGCGCGTCGGCGTTGCCCGCGCACTCGCCGCCGAGCCCAACGTGCTGTTGATGGACGAACCGTTCGGCGCCCTTGACCCGATCATCCGCACCAAGGCGCAGGAGGATCTGCTGGCGATCCAGAAGCGCTTCGGCACCACCATCATCCTCGTCACCCACGACATGGAAGAGGCCGTGCATATGGGCGACAAGATCGCGGTCATGGATGCCGGCAAGCTGGTGCAATACGCCAAGCCAGCCGAGATCCTGGCAAAGCCGGCAAGCGCCTTCGTCGAGACCCTGGTTGGCGCCAGCGAGAGGCCGTTCCGGTTGCTGTCGCTCGGCCGGGTCCGCGATGCCGTGGAGAAGGGCTCCGCCGAAGGCGAGGCGATCCCCGGCGATGCCAGCCAGCGCGACGCGCTGGCCGAATTGCTGTGGTCGGGCCGGCCGGCGCTGCCGGTCTCAGGCACCGACGGCAAGCCGCTTGGCCGCGTGACCATCGACGGGCTGGTGAAGCGCGCGGCGAGGCCGGCATGAAGGCCTGGCTTCCATCGCTGCTCAGGCTAGCCTTGGTGGTGCTGCTCGTTGCCTTCGTCACCAATCCGGGCTGGTTCGAGCCGCTGCTGAAGCCGCTGACCGAAAACAATGCGCCGGTGATCTACAATCAGGGCAGCCTGCTGACACTGACATTGCTGCATTTGCGCACGGTTCTGATCGCCACCGTGGCCGCAACCATCGTCGCGGTGGCGCTTGCCATCCTGGTCACCAGGCCGGCCGGCGCCGAATTCCTGCCGCTATCGCGCAGCCTGGTCAACATCGGCCAGACCTTTCCGCCGGTGGCGGTGCTGGCGCTTGCGGTGCCGGCCGTCGGCTTCGGCGAGAAGCCGACGCTGATCGCCCTGTTTCTCTACGGCCTGTTGCCGATCTTCGAAAATGCGCTGACCGGCCTGACGACGCTGCCGGCCAATGTCGTCGAAGCGGCGCGCGGCGCCGGCATGACCGGTTGGCAAAGGCTCACCAAGGTCGAGCTGCCGCTCAGCGCCCCGATCATTCTCGGCGGCATCAGGCTGTCGGTGGTGATCAGTCTTGCCACCGCGACCATCGGTTCGACCGTGGCAGCCAAAACGCTGGGCGAAGTGATCATCGCCGGGCTGTTGTCCAACAATCTCGCCTTCGTCCTGCAGGGCGGCCTGATCGTGGCAGCCCTTGCCGTGCTGATCTATGACGGTCTATCGGCGATCGAGCGCTACACGGCGCGCCGCATGGGCCGGGAGACCGAGTAGCCGCGTCTTGCGTCAAGGCCAATTTCAATCGATCTAATAGGAGAGTGCTAACGGCAGCCGCCGCTTGGCCCCAACCATTTAGGCGAAAGCCGGGCAAAAACCGAACAATATCTTGACGTTCGCAGCCCTGTTTCGCATACACCGCTGCGAAGAGGCGGATTCCGTGCACGGAATCCGGTCTTTGTCTCAACGGCCCAGGGAGGGGTTCTTTTGGGCCATCAATCGAGGAAAATCCGGCAATGACAATTATTTCCGCCGTCATCGCCTGCGGCCTGCTTTCAATCCTTTACGCCATCTGGGCGACACGTTCGGTCCTTGCGGCCGATCAGGGCAATGCACGCATGCAGGAAATCTCCGCGGCTATCCGCGAGGGCGCACAGGCCTATCTGGCGCGTCAGTACACCACCATCGCCATCGTTGGCGTCGTCGTCCTCGTGCTCGCCTGGTGGCTGCTGTCCATCACCGCCGCGATCGGCTTCCTGATCGGTGCAGTGCTTTCAGGCGCCGCCGGCTTCATCGGCATGCATGTCTCCGTTCGCGCGAATGTTCGTACGGCGCAGGCCGCATCGAACAGCCTCGCTGCCGGCCTCGACATCGCGTTCAAATCGGGCGCCATCACCGGCATGCTGGTTGCTGGCCTGGCCTTGCTCGGCGTTTCGATCTACTACCTCATCCTGACCCACTTCATGGGCCTCCAGCCCAATGATCGCATCGTCATCGACTCGCTGGTCTCGCTCGGCTTCGGCGCATCGCTGATCTCGATCTTCGCCCGTCTCGGCGGCGGCATCTTCACCAAGGGCGCCGACGTTGGCGGCGATCTCGTCGGCAAGGTCGAAGCCGGTATTCCCGAAGACGATCCGCGCAACCCGGCCACCATCGCCGACAATGTCGGCGACAATGTCGGCGACTGCGCCGGCATGGCCGCTGACCTGTTCGAAACCTATGCGGTGACCGTTGTCGCCACCATGGTTCTGGCTGCCATCTTCTTTGGCGGTACCGCCGTTCTGGGTGCAGCCATGCTTTATCCGCTCGCTATCTGCGGCGCCTGCATCCTGACCTCGATCGTCGGCACCTTCTTCGTCAAGCTCGGTTCCAACGGCTCGATCATGGGCGCACTCTACAAGGGCCTGATCGTCACCGGCCTGCTGTCCATCGTCGGCCTCGGCGTCGCCACCCATGTCACCCTCGGCTGGGGCGAGATCGGCACCGTCGCCGGCATGGTCATCACCGGCAAGAACCTGTTCATATGCGGCCTGGTCGGCCTCGTGGTGACCGGTCTCATCGTGGTCATTACCGAATACTACACCGGCACCAACAAGCGCCCGGTCAACTCTATCGCCCAGGCGTCGGTCACCGGTCACGGCACCAACGTCATCCAGGGCCTTGCGGTCTCGCTGGAATCGACGGCGCTGCCGGCGATCGTCATTGTCGGCGGCATCATCTCGACCTATCAGCTTGCCGGCCTCTTCGGTACGGCGATCGCCGTCACGACGATGCTCGGTCTTGCCGGTATGATCGTTGCGCTCGATGCCTTCGGCCCGGTCACCGACAATGCCGGCGGCATTGCCGAAATGGCCGGCCTGCCCAAGGAAGTGCGCCAGTCCACCGACGCGCTCGACGCGGTCGGCAACACCACCAAGGCGGTGACCAAGGGTTACGCCATCGGTTCGGCCGGTCTCGGCGCACTGGTGCTGTTTGCCGCCTACTCTAACGACCTGAAGTTCTTTGCCGCCAATGGCGACAAATATCCCTACTTCCAGGGCATGGGCGAGATCTCCTTCGATCTCTCCAACCCATACGTCGTCGCTGGCCTGATCTTCGGCGGTCTGATCCCGTATCTGTTCGGCGGCATCGCCATGACGGCCGTCGGCCGCGCGGCGGGCGCCATCGTCGAGGAAGTGCGCAAGCAGTTCCGCGAGGATCCGGGCATCATGGCTGGCACCTCGAAGCCGAACTACGCACGCGCGGTCGACCTGCTGACCAAGGCGGCAATCAGGGAAATGATCATCCCGTCGCTGCTGCCGGTGCTGGCGCCGCTCGTCGTCTATTTCGGCGTGCTGCTGATCTCGGGCTCGAAGGCGTCCGCCTTTGCCGCCCTTGGTGCCTCGCTGCTCGGCGTCATCGTCAACGGCCTGTTCGTCGCCATCTCGATGACCTCTGGCGGCGGTGCCTGGGACAACGCCAAGAAGTCCTTCGAAGACGGCTTTGTCGACAAGGACGGCGTCAAGCATCTCAAGGGTTCCGAGGCGCACAAGGCTTCGGTGACCGGCGACACGGTCGGCGATCCCTACAAGGACACCGCTGGCCCGGCCGTCAACCCGGCGATCAAGATCACCAACATCGTCGCGCTCTTGCTGCTGGCCGTGCTCGCGCACGGCTGATCAAAAGCATCCACTCGAAAACAGAACCCGCGGGAGCGATCCCGCGGGTTTTTTGTTGAAGCGATGACAACGTCGACCCTTCAGCGCTTCGCTTCGCCTGGGTCCTCCAGTGCGTGGTGTGCAAGCATCTCATCCAGGCTCGGCTCGCGTTTCCTTGGCCACGGCCACACCGGTGACCGATCCCCGTAACAAAAACCCGCAGGATCGCTCCCGCGGGTTTTTGGTCGCCTGAGATGATGAGGCTTCCGGAATGAAAGCCGAAAGGAATTAGACGCCGCCGCCCGGAATGCTGGGTGCCAGCTTGCTGGCACCGTTGATGATCTGGCTGAGGAAGTTCTGGTCCTTGCCGCCGGTCGGTGTGGTGCGCGAGATGAAGTCGAACATCTTGCCGTCCTTCATCCCGTAATTGGCGATCTGGGTGACGCGGCCATCGGCGCCGAAATAGACCGCCAGCACATGCTGGTCAATCAGCCGTGGCTTGTCGAAGGCGACGTAGCGCTTGCGCGTCTGCGAAATGTAATAGAAGGCCTCGTTGTCGAAGGTCGCGGTCGTCGACGGCGTGCCGAGCGCCAGAAGCACCTGCTCGCGGCTCGAACCGACCGGCACCAGGTCGATTGCCTGCTGGTCTATGACGTAACCTTGCGTCAGCGTCTCACTTGGGCTGAGGTCGCCGATCATCTTGGAGGTGTGGCAGGCGGACAGTGCCGAAACGATCATCAGCAGCGAGATCGCGCCGGCGGGCCTGGACGAGAAGGTCGACTTGAAATTCAGCGCGCGCAACAACAACTCCATTAGCTGGCCGCAACTTGCGCTGGGCCGCGAAACCGGTAAACCAGCTTGCTTGCCGATGCAACAAGCCCACTTCAACAAACGGTCCCCAGGAGACCATCCCCAATGTTCCAGCGCTTTTTTGGCCGCGAACGCTACGCCAACCGCGCTATCACCGAGGCGCTTTACGCACAAATCGTGGCGGCGGCGCGGCAGACCGTGTTTTATTCCCACTGGAATGTGCCAGACACGCCGCTTGGCCGTTTCGAGATGCTGTCGCTGCACATGTTCCTGTTCCAGCACAGGTTGCGCGGGGAGGGCGGTGCGGCGCAAGAGGTCGCCCAGGTGCTGATCGACGAGTTCTTCCTCGACGTCGACCATTCGTTGCGGGAATTGGGCATTGGCGACGTGGGCGTGCCCAAACGCATGAAAAAGCTGGCAAAGATGTTTTATGGCCGAACCGCTGCCTATGACGATGCCCTGAAAAGAAACGACCATGAAGGGCTGACCGCGGCTCTTGCCCGCAATGTCCGGCCCGACGCGGGCGCCTGGCTGGAAGCATCGCTGCTGGCCAACTATGTTACCGACGCGCGCAGTCATCTGGCCGCGCAGACATCCGAATCGATTGTCTCCGGCACGCTGACCTTTCCCGCCGCCAAGGAGGTTGAACAATGAAGCATGTTGACCCGCAAAGCCCGGTCTCCTTCCGGGCAAACGTTACGCGCCTGCCGCAGAAGGGCCTGCCGCTGGTTATCGAGGCCGATGCCGCGCAGCGTGCGGCACTGGCCGAGGAGCACGGGCTGATTTCGGTCGAATCCTATCGCGCCGAGCTTCTGGTCGCGTCGTGGAAGCGCAATGGCGTGAAGATAAGCGGTCGCGTCGAAGCCGACATCACCCAGACCTGCATCGTCACGCTCGAGCCTGTCGAGGCGCATATCGACGAACCGGTCGAAGCGCTGCTGCTGCCCGAGGATTCCAAGCTTGGACGGCAGGGTTTCGATGGTGGCGGCGAGATCCTGCTCGACGCGGAAGGCCCTGACAGTCCAGAGACATTTTCCGGTGACACGATCGATGTCGGGGCAATCGCCGAACAGTATTTCGGGCTCGCCATCGACCCCTATCCGCGCAAGCAGGGCGCATCGCTCAACACCGGCAGCGAGAACGAACCGGCGGAGAATGAGTTTCAGCAAAAACTGCGATCCTTGCTGGGAAAATCCTGAAAAGCTCGCCCGCGACGGAAAAGTCGGTTGTGCGGCAGCCCAAAACCGTTATTTTCGCCGAACCTTCGCGGTCGCTAAAGCGACCTGCCGCCTAACCGTGAGATAAATACCGCGTGATCAGGATTTCCATCGATGCCATGGGCGGCGATCACGGACCAGCCGTGGTCATTCCAGCGCTCATGACGGTCGCGACCCGTCGTCCCGACATCCGCTTCGTCATCTTCGGGCGTGAGGAGGTCGTGCGCCCGGAGCTTGCCAAATTTCCCAAGCTCGCCGAGATCAGTGAATTCTTCCATTGCGAAATTGCGGTCAGGATGGACGACAAGCCGAGCCAGGCGCTGCGCCACGGCCGCTGGAAGTCATCAATGTGGAAGGCCGTCGAAGCGGTCAAGGCCGGCACGGCCGACGCCTGCATTTCCGCCGGCAACACCGGCGCGCTGATGGCGATGTCGAAATTTTGCCTGCGCACCATGGCCACCATCGATCGCCCGGCGATCGCAGCCCTTTGGCCGACATTGCGCGGCGAAAGCGTGGTGCTGGACGTCGGCGCGACCATTGGGGCCGATGCGCAACAGCTCATTGATTTTGCCATTCTCGGCACCGGCATGGCGCGCTCGGTCTTCGGCATAGCCCGGCCCAGCGTCGGCCTGCTCAATGTCGGCGTCGAGGAGATCAAGGGCCAGGAAGAGGTCAAGGAGGCCGGGCGCATGCTGCGCGAAGCCAACATGGCCTCGATGAACTATCACGGTTTCGTCGAGGGTGACGATATCGGCAAGGGCGTGGTCGACGTCGTCGTCACCGAAGGCTTTGCCGGCAACATCGCGCTGAAGACGGCGGAAGGCACGGTGCGCCAGATCGGTGGCTATCTGCGCGCCGCGATGAGCCGGACTCTGATGGCCAGGATCGGCTATATCTTCGCCAAGGGCGCCTTCGATCGCCTGCGCGAAAAAATGGATGTCGGCCGCTCCAATGGCGGCGTTTTCCTGGGGCTGAGCGGCATCGTCGTCAAAAGCCATGGCGGTGCTGATTCTGACGGGTTCGCCGCCGCGATCGAACTCGGCTATGACATGGTCCGCAACAACCTACTCGACCGCATCGAGGCCGATCTAGACCTGTTTCATGCGCGCAACCCGCGTGCCCTGTCAGCTAGGAAATCCGACGTCGTCACCGACGCAAAGGAATAGGAAAGAACTTTGATCAGATCAGTCGTGCGCGGCACGGGCGCCGCGCTGCCCCGCCGAATCATGAAGAATGCCGATTTCGAAGGCATGGTCGAGACCTCTGACGAGTGGATCGCCCAGCGTACCGGTATTCGCCAGCGCCATATCGCTGGTGACGACGAGACCACGGCTTCGCTCGGGGAAGCAGCGGCACGTGCCGCACTTGCCAATGCGGGCCTCACGCCCGCCGACATCGATCTGATCGTGCTGGCGACCTCGACGCCAAACAACACATTCCCGGCCACCGCCGTCGAGATCCAGAACCGGCTCGGCATGCATCACGGCTTTGCCTTCGACCTGCAGGCGGTCTGTTCGGGCTTCGTCTATGCCGTGACCACCGCCGATCTCTACATCCGCGGCGGCCTGGCCAAGCGTGTCCTGGTGATCGGTTCGGAAACATTCTCGCGCATCCTCGACTGGAGCGACCGCTCGACCTGTGTGCTGTTCGGCGACGGCGCCGGCGCCATGATTCTGGAAGCAGGCGAGGGGGCGGGCACGATCGCCGACCATGGCGTTCTGGCGGCCAGCCTGCGCTCCGATGGCACGCACAAGGACAAGCTTTTCGTCGACGGCGGGCCGTCGACCACGGGTACGGTTGGCCATCTCCGGATGGAGGGTCGCGAAGTCTTCAAGCATGCGGTCGGCATGATCACCGACGTCATCGAGGCGACGTTCGCGCAAGCCGGTATCTCGGCCGATGATCTCGACTGGTTCGTGCCCCACCAGGCCAATAAACGAATTATTGACGCTTCCGCCAAGAAGCTCGGGATAGCTGAGCAAAAGGTGGTGGTTACGGTCGATTTGCACGGTAACACCTCGGCTGCTTCCGTGCCGTTGGCGCTGTCGGTGGCCGTCGCCGACGGCCGCATCAAGAAGGGCGATCTCGTCCTCCTGGAAGCGATGGGTGGCGGCTTCACCTGGGGCGCTGTCCTGGTTCGCTGGTAAGTGCCGAACGGTCCAGTTTCGGTCCTTGACCTTGACGGATCAATTACTTAGGCTCTGCCGTTGTTGTGCCGAATTTTATGTTTTGAGCTGATGGGACGGTCGCATGGGGGGAAAGACACTTACGCGCGCCGACCTTGCCGAGGCAGTTTACCGGAAGGTCGGCCTGTCGCGCACTGAATCGGCCGAGCTCGTCGAAGCGGTGCTGGATGAAATCTGCGAAGCCATCGTGCGCGGCGAAACGGTGAAGCTGTCGTCCTTCGCGACATTCCACGTCCGCTCCAAGAACGAACGCATCGGCCGCAATCCCAAGACCGGCGAGGAAGTGCCGATCCTGCCGCGTCGGGTGATGACCTTCAAGTCGTCGAATGTGCTGAAGAGCCGTATCTTGCGCTCCCATCAGAGCGGCAAGGCCAAAAGCGGCAAGTAGTCCATTGCGCGGTTGAAAACTGCCGCCGCCATGACGCCGGGCTTGAATATTGCTTCATAAACCGCTGAAATAAGCCCCGATTCGGCAGGTAGGCCGGATCATCGTCCAGCGTGAGGATTCGCCCATGGACAAGAGCCCCGACGCCTTTCGTACCATCAGCGAGGTCGCCGAAGATCTCGATCTGCCGCAGCATGTGCTGCGTTTCTGGGAAACGCGTTTCAACCAGATCAAGCCGATGAAGCGCGGCGGCGGCCGTCGTTACTACCGGCCGCAGGATGTCGAACTGATCAAGGGCATTCGCCACATGCTCTACGACCAGGGCTACACCATCAAGGGCGTGCAGAAGCTGTTGCGCGAGAACGGCAACCATTTCCTGGTTGCCATCGGCAATGGCGACATGGCCGCCGTCGAGGCGATCTCACAGCGAAGGCAGGCTGACCAAGTGCCGCTGACGCCGGCGGCCCAGCCGCGTGGCATGGACGACGAACTGGTCGGCCAGCCGCGGGTGAAGCCCAGCCGCCGCTTTTTCGGCCTGGGCAAGAGCGACGAGGACGGTCCGGTGCAGCCGGATGCATCGAAACTCTCGCGCGACAACAGGGCCTTGCTGCAGGAGGCGCTGTTCGACCTCCTGGAATGCAAGCGCCTGCTTGACCAGGTGCGCTGACCGCAGCCCGACGCGACATCGATAGTTCGAAACCGGAACCCGTCTTCCGGTGAGGCGTTACGTTTCCTTCTGCAAGTGAAGGAAACACATCATGGCATCATTTTCGACCCTCTCGGACATCGATCTCGACAGGCAGGTCGCGGTTCTCAGCAAGGAACTGGCCAGCTTGAAGAGGGCTGTGGCGAAGCGAGGCGGCGCCTACTACGAGGACGGTCGCGATGCCGCGCTCGACACCTATTCCGATCTTGCCGGGCGCCTGCGCGACGCCATGCCGGCAATCCGCAAACAGGGCAGGGTGATCGAGAGGTCGGCCCGCGACCATCCGGCGGCTGCCGCGGCGGTCGGCCTTGTGGTGCTCGGTCTTGTCGCCAGTCTGCTGTTCAGCCGGCGCTGAATTCTAAAACCCAAATCCCACAGATACGAGCAAGAAGAAGTGACGGCTCGCCCTAAGGTGATCCGTCATTTTCCTTGCGATCGGCCATGTCTGTTGTCGCTCCGGCATCTGGCGAGGAGCGTGTCGGCATAGAGGCGCCCAGCACCTCTGTGTCGCCGGCGCAGGAATGCGGATTGGTCAAGCCGCCAGGGCCGCTCGATTTCGCCGGTGAACGCCGGATTGGTGGTGGTGCCATAGCCAGCGCCGGGATAGACGACGATCTCACCGGCGTCGCGCATTGGATTTGCGTGAATTGTCGATCCGCGATCGAGCCTCGCGGGGCGGAGTAGCCGGCCTTGCACAGGACCCCACGGCCGGTCTTCTCGGTGGCGGTCTGCGGAGCTTAGGCCTTGTTTCCGATCACATGGTGGTGGTGGCGGTGATGATGGTGGTGGCGGACATGGTGGCGATGATGATGGTGGTGACGATGATGCTTTGCCATCGGGGCGGCATCCGCACTCGTCGCACCGATGACGGGCACCGTGAAAGCCAATGCAACTGCAAGCCCGAGGGCCGAGAGGAGGGACTTCTTCATGGATCGTTTCCTTTTGTTTCGCGGGCGTATGGATCGGGGCAATAGCCCGGTCGCCGCGAATGGAATTACGCGCCTGAATTTTTTCGTCAGTATTTCCCGATTGTAGAATTTTGTTTCTGTACTGTTTCTGCCCAATTCAGCCTCCCGCCACCATGCACGGCAAGATCGAGAGGCGGCCATTGGCCGCCTGTCCCACTACATCGGCGGCACGACGCCGTTGTTTCCGACCACGACGCGGCTGGCGCTCAGCGCGCCGTCACTGCCCCGCTCAGCGGTGACAAAGACCGTCGCACCCGGCTTGAGGTCGGTCGGCGTCGCCGACGCGAAGGTCACGACGGGCGTGGTGTCGGGGATCGAAATCTTCTTGGTCTGGCCATTGTCATAGGTCAGCGTGACCGATCGCCCGCTTATGTCGGTAACGTCGGCGACTGTGCCGTTGGTCATCCGGCTGTTTGGCTGTAGGTCCCAGGGGCGGTCACCCTCGCCAGTGCCTTTCAGCGCGGCCGGAAAGACCACCACCTCCAGGGCGCCGCTGCCGCCATCCGCTTTCGAAACGGAGGCAATGCCGAGGAAATCGCCCTGCTTGATGTCTTTTGCCGAGGCGTTGGCGACGCCCGAGATCTTCCAGCCAGCCTTGAGCTTGATCGCGACGGTATCGCCCTGGCGGGTTTTCACGGTGAGCAGCGTGGGCTCAAAACTGATCACCGTGCCGCGCACACGCAGCGCGTCTGCGGCTTGGGCGGCGTCGGCGCCGGTGAGGGAAAGGCTGGAAATCGTGCCGAGCACGACCATGACTGTCTTCAAGTTCATTGCAAAAATCCTTCCGGGAACGAGCTGGCTGGAACCGGATGGTTTCACGCCAGCGACCCGGAGATAACGAACGTGCGCGGCGAAACTGCCGGCAAAAGGCCGATCGGACCTTCAAAACAACTTGATCGCGACGTGTACGCGAGAGGGCCGCGCCAGGCGCCTGGTTCACGATCCCGTGACGGCCCTTTTGGCTCTTGGCAAATCGCCGGCGACAGGGCATCTTCCCGACCGTCTCAGGCAACACTCCTCATTTGATCAAACTCTTTCAGTCATGGAGTTGCCAATGCCCCATAATGCGAAAAGCGAACCCCTCTCCGAACCGGCAACCAACGGGAGCGGGCCAGATTACAACACCCTCAGAGCGATGCGGGAGACCCGCGGTTACAGCGTGGAAGAGCTCTCCCTGACATGCGGCCTAGCGGTGGACGAAATTGAGGATATCGAAAGCGGCAGAGTGACCGACCCGTCGAAGCTGCGTCGTATTGTGTCCGCGCTTCACCTTCCCCAGGAAGCTCTGATCACCCCGGCTGCGCCGACGCCGGCGGCGCAAGGTCGATCGCTGGCGTAGATCCGCACCACGCTTCCAGAGAACCCGCCAAGGCCCCTTGGCGGGCTTCTTTGTACCTGCCGCAGCGCTTTGCTTCAGCCTGGCACTTGCCGATCTGTCTATCGCACGTGCCTATGCGTCTGGCTGCTGGACCGTAATTCGCCCTCCACAACGTTTTTGAACCGTCGGTTTTTCGATATGAGCCTGGAATCCGTTCGTGCCTTCTTCGCCGCCCATGCGCCCGACATCGACGTCATCGTCACGCAGGCGAGTTCGGCGACGGTGATGTTGGCGGCCGAGGTCCATGGCGTCCTGCCGGCCCAGATCGCCAAGACGATCTGCCTGCGCGTTGGCGACCGCACCATGCTGGTGGTGACCAGCGGCATCGCCAGGCTGGACAACCGCAAGTTCAAGGACCAGTTCGGCGGCAAGCCGCGAATGCTCGACGCCGCCGAAGTTGTCGAAGCGACCAGCCACCCGGTCGGCGGTGTCTGCCCGTTCGGCCTGCCGGCGCCACTGCCGGTCTATTGCGACGTATCGCTGCGCGAATTCGACGAAGTCGTGCCCGCTGCCGGCGCCACCAATGCGGCCGTGCGGATTGCGCCGCAGCGCATGGTTGAGCTCATTGGGGCTGAATGGGTTGATGTGTGCCAAGGGTAGAGTTGGCGCCCAAGCCGGAGTTCAAATGGGAGAGGACATGGTTGCCCAGATCCGAGATTTGGCCGGGCTGACCGGGGCATCTGGAGGGGCGGACTTCGGGGGCAAGTCCTGCTTTGAATTGGTCGGAGTGGCCGGATTCGAACCGACGACCCCTTGACCCCCAGTCAAGTGCGCTACCGGGCTGCGCTACACTCCGGACCGGTCGCGATGTATCGTGATAACCCCGTGCGGGTCAACCGAATTCCGCGACTTTTATCCCGCTGCGATTGCCGGTGCCGGCGAGCCCTGCAAGGCAGGCCGCAACAGCCGCTGATGGCTGTATTCCAGCGCGATGGCGCCCCAGATCAGGCCGAGCAGCAGATAGACGTGGCGCCAGTGGTCGATGTCGATGAAGGTGCCGAGCCCGATATTGCCGATAAAGGCGACATAGGCGCACAGGAGATAGGGCTGCCACGGCCGGTCGCGCAGCAGGATGCGGAAGCCGGCTGCTATCGTCCATAAGACGAGCGCCAGGAACGACACGAAGCCGAGCCAGCCATAATCCATCAGCATCTTCAGCCAGATGTCGTGGGTGTCTTCACCGAAGATCGTGCCGAAGACCAGCGGGCCGATGCCGAACGGATGCTCCATCGCCATTTGGAAGCCGATGCCGTAGCGGGCGAAACGGCCGAGGCGGGCGGTGTCGTAGCTCTGCTCGAGATGGGCACGGTTGGAGAACATCTCCGAGACGCCGGGCAGCTGCAGGATGACGATCATGGCGACGACCAGCAGCGCCAGTGCTGCAATCGTCATCACCACCACGCGCAGCCGGAACATTCCGCTGGCGCTCTGCAGGAACAGGCAGCCGGTGAGCAGGACGGCCGAAACGGCGAACATGCCCCAGGCACCGCGCGAGAAGGAAAAGAAGATGCCGGCGGTGATGATCAGCAGTGGTACCGCCAGCAGCGGCATGCGTGTCACCGGTCCGGTCAAAAGCAGATAGAGCAGATAGATGCCGGGCAGCACCAGGAAGGGGCCGAACACGTTCGGGTCCTGGAAGGCGCCGGCGGCACGATCGTATTTGGTGAACATCTCCGCGCCCGGAAAGGCATGGAAGTAGCCTGCAATGCCAAGCAGCGAGGTGGCCACGGCCGAAACCACATAGGCAATGAAGATCAATCGGTAGAGGCCCGGCTGTACGGCGGTGATCGATGCGAAGAACACCGCGCTGAAGGCGAGAAACAGCGAGACGGCGAGATAGAGCGGTGTGTTGGCGAGGTCCGCCATCTGCGTCATAGAGATCATGCCGCCGATGTTCATCGTCACCAGCAGCACCAGCAGCGGCGTGGCCGCGCGGGAAATCCGCAAGCCGAAAAGCGCACAGATGGCGATCAGCCCGGCCATGTAGAGCTCATAGGGCGCCGGCTCGCTGATGACGAAGCCGGACAGCAGAATGCCGAGGAAGACCGCGCCCGAGGAAATCAGCGCGACCAGCTTGGCGTTGACCGCCGCGCGCGGCAGATCATGGCTGATCGCGCTCAATAGGCGTTTTCCGTGTTGAGCAGCCGGAGCGGCGTGAGGAACAGAATCCGCAAATCGAACAGCAGCGACCAGTTCTCGATGTAGAAGAGATCATACTCGGTTCGCATGCGGATCTTCTCGTTGGTGTCCATCTCGCCGCGCCAGCCATTGATCTGCGCCCAGCCGGTGACGCCGGGCTTGACCTTGTGGCGGGCGAAATAGCCGTCGACAACCTCGTTGTAGAGCAAATTATGCGACTGTGCGGCGATGGCATGCGGGCGTGGACCGACCAGCGACAGCGAACCCAGCAGCGAGTTGAAGAACTGCGGCAGCTCGTCGATCGAGGTCTTGCGGATGAAGCGGCCGACGCGGGTGACGCGCGGGTCGTTCTTGGTCACCGTCTGCTTGGCGGTCGGATCGGCCTTGTCCGTATACATCGAACGGAACTTGTAGACCTCGATGATCTCATTGTTGAAACCGTGCCGCTTCTGATGGAACAGCACCGGCCCCTTGCTGTCGAGCTTGATGGCGATGGCGGTCGCCAGCATCACCGGCGAGAACACGACGATGCCGATCAGGCTGAAGACAATGTCGAAGGCGCGCTTGGCGACCGAATCCCAGTCGTTGATCGGCTTGTCGAAGATGTCGAGCATCGGCACCGCGCCGATGTAGGAATAGGCGCGCGGGCGAAACTGCAGCGCGTTGGAATGCGCCGAAAGCCGGATGTCGACCGGCAGCACCCACAGCTTCTTCAGCAACTGCAGAACGCGCGATTCGGCGGTCAGCGGCAGCGATACGATCAGCATGTCGATACGGGCGATGCGGGCGAATTCGATCAGTTCCGAAATGGTGCCGAGCTTGGGGTAGCCGGCGACGATGGGCGGCGAGCGCTTGTCGCCGCGATCGTCGAAGATGCCGCAGATGCGGATATCGTTGTAGGGCTGCTTTTCGACCGAGCGGATCAGGATTTCCGCCGCCTTGCCGCCGCCGACGATGACGGCGCGCCGCTCCATGCGGCCATCGCGCGCCCAGGCCCGGATCAGCTTCGACATCACCAGCCTGAGGCCGAAGATGAGAACGAAGCCGATGACGAACCAGCTGCCGAACAAAAGGCGCGAATAGTCCTGCGACATCTTCATGACGAATGCCGTCAGCGCCATCAGGGCGAAAGTGCCGGCCCAGACGAGCAGCACGCGGCCGAAATTGGCGATGGGCCGCATCAGGGCGACGATCTGGTAGCAGTCGGTGACGTCGAGCAGCACCACGGCAAGGAACGAGCCCGCTGCGATCGTCACCGGATATTGCCAGGCGAGATAGTTGAAGAACCCGACATAGTGGAAATAGACGGCGAGTCCGGACAGGAACAGCAAGCCGAATTCGACCATGCGCAGGACACCGCTGACCATGATCGGCGACATCGTATCGCGCCGGTACTGCGAGGCGACCTGGCGGGCGACATCGTTCATGCCGCTTGGCGTGTCGCCGTCGGCCGGGCCGTCGAATTTACGCACCGCCTCTGCTGAAAAGCGGCGCGCGGGGTCGATCTCGTTCATAAGCGCTTTCCGCAAGCTTCCCCCCGGTCATAGCAAAAGAGAGCTAAGAAACCCTTGAAACAACGCATGGCTTTGGAACGGCTTGGTCCTGCGCCTACCTGTCGAGTGCGGCGAAATAGGCCTTCTCGATGTCGGCGGCCATCACATCGGCGCCGAAGCGTGCCTTGAGGTTGGCGCCATCGGGCATCAGGTCGCGATAGGCGGCCGGGTCGGCCAGCGCCTGGCTCATCCTGTCGGCGAGCTCGATCGCGTCAGGTCGGATCAGGGCAGGGGAACCGGTGTCGAATATCTCCGGAATGCCGCCGACCGCGGTTGCGATCATCGATTTTCCCGCGGCAAGCGTTTCCAGGACGATATAGGGCATGGCTTCGGCGCGCGAGGGAACGATGATAAGCGCGGCAAGGGCAAAGGCCTCCCTGGCCGGCATCGGCGGTAGGAACCGGACATGGCGCTCGAGCCCGAGGCGTTTCACTTGCCCGTGGTAACGCGGAAGGTCGTCGCCATCGCCAACCATCACCGCGGTCAGCGCGCGGCCGAACCGCGGGCCGGCAAGGGCCAATGCGTCGATGAAAATGTCCGGTCCCTTCAGGTCGCGCATCATGCCGATATAAAGCAGGTCGGCTGCGTCCGGCGCGGTGATCACCGGCTCGAATTCAGTGGCGCGCAGGCCGTTATAGACGAGGGTGTTGGGAATGGGCGGTTCGCCGACCTTGTGGCGATAGGTCCGCCGCTCATAGTCCGAGACAAACAGCAGAGAGTCGGTGAAGCGAGCCATGAAGCGCTCGAGCGCGAAGAACAGCTTTCCGATGACCGTGTTCTCGTCATAGTGGAGCGAGCCGCCATGCGGCGAATAAAGGCGGGCTACGCGAGACCTTGATACCCGCAACAATGAGCCGAACAGACGGGCATAGGCGCCACCCTTGGCGCCGTGCCCGTGCAGTACGTCCGGCCGCAATTCCTTGATGATCCTGTACGTGCGCCAAGCCGAGGCAAGGTCTCCGGGACCGACGTGGCGCTGCATCGGCGTGCGATGAATGCCGAGCGCCAGCATGTCCTTCATCTGCTCGAACAAATGTTCCTCGAACGCGCCGCCTGTCGTCGAATCGCAGACGATGCCAACGGAATGCCCGGCGGCGACCTGCGCCTCGGCCAGGTCGCGCACATGCCGGAAAATTCCTCCGACGGGTGAGCGAAAGCAATGGACGATCCTGAGCCTGTCCGCCACTTGATATCTGTCAGAACAGACGTTCGCGGACGTAGACCGTATCGCCGGGCAGCAGCGGGTCGGAGGTGACCACGCGGCCGGTCATCACCTTGCCGTTGATGTCGCGGGTGATGTCGACGCTTTCCTGGTTGGCGCGCGGCGTGAAGCCGCCGGCAATGGCGATCGCCTTCTGCACCGTCAGGCCGGGAACATAGGAATATTGGCCGGCGGCACCCACTTCGCCCATGACGAAGATCGGGCGGTAGCGGTCGATCTCGACCGAAACGTCGGGATCGCGCAGATAGCCTTGCCGCAATTTGTCGGCAATCTCCTTTTCCATTTGCTGCGCGGTGTGGCCGCGCGCTGGTATGGCGCCGACAAGCGGGAAGGAGAGATAGCCGGATTGATCGACGCTGTAGGTGTTGGTCAGCCCGTCCTGCTCGAACACGGTCACGCGGACGCGGTCGCCGGCGCCAAGACGGTAGGGCTGATCGAGCACCTCATGGAAGGCGGCCGGCGTCGGCCGGTAGCTGGAACAGCCAGCCAGCATCGATACGGCAAGCAGCGCGCGAAACAGGGAAGCAGTGCTTTTCATGGCCGGACAGGTACCTTCGACTGGTCGCTGCAACGTCGCAGCAACTCTAGGATCGAGGTCCGTTATCATCCTGTTAGGGTTAATGGCCGGTAAAGGGAGCGGCCGACACGTGGCGCATCGGCAAGAGTTTTTGTGATTTCTGGCGGTTTTGTTTGTCACCCGCCAGTAAACCCTAACGGAAACTTACCACGATCTTAACGGCTGAGTTACCATAGTTGTTTACGGTGCGTGCTGACCCAGTATCGGAGTAGGGATGCATGTCCGTTCAGTCCGCGGCCGCAGATGTCGATGTCGATCTCAGGCAGCTCTTCGCCAGCCTGGCGAGGAACTGGCTGCGTATAGTCCTCGTCGTCCTGTTGGCAACCGGGCTGGCCTTCGCTTTCGCCTTGCTGGCAACCCGGCACTACAAGGCCGAGACGCAGGTGGAGATCGCGCCGCGCGAATCCATCTACACGCGGCCGGCCAGCAACAACAACGACACCGACAAGCCTATTCTCGACGAACAGGGCGTCGCCACCCAGGTCCAGATCATTTCCTCCAACGAAATCCTCAAGCAGGTCTCGCAAAAGCTCGGTCTGGAAAAACTGCCCGAGTTCAATGAAGCGCTCGACATGTCGGCGCTGAGCCGCGCTCTGGTCCTGGTCGGCCTGAAAAGCGACCCGATGGAAATTCCGACGGAAGAGCGCGTGCTCAAGAAAATGCACGAGAAGCTCAACGTCTATGGCGTCGAGAAGACCCGCATCATTGCCATCGAGTTCTCATCGGAAGATCCCAAGCTCGCGGCCGCCATACCAGACGCCATCGCCGCCGCCTATATAGCGGGGCAAGGGGCGGCCAAGCTCGAATCGAACAGCGCCGCCGCCGACTTCCTGGCGCCCGAGATCGCCGACCTGCAGCGGCAGGTCAAGGATGCCGAGGCGAAGGTCGCCGCTTATCGCGCCCAGTCCGATCTTCTGATGGGTGGCAACAATTCGGTGCTGGCCACCCAGCAGCTTTCAGAACTGTCGAGCGAACTGTCGAAAGTGCGCGCCAACCGCGCCGCTGCGGAAGCGACCGCCGACGGTGTGCGCAGGGCGCTGCAGAATGGCGGTTCGCTGGATGCCGTGCCGGAGGTTCTGTCATCGGACCTGATCCAACGCTTGCGTGAGCGACAGGTCGAATTGCGCTCCAACATCGCCGATCTGTCGACGACACTGCTTGGCAATCATCCGCGCATTCGCGCGCTGAAATCGCAACTGTCCGATCTCGACGCGCAGATCCGCAGCGAGGCCCAGAAGATCATGAAAGGCCTGTTGATGCAGGCCGAGACCGCAAAGGCCCGCGAGAACCAGCTTGTCGCAGACGTCAACACGTTGAAGGCCGCTTCGGCGCAGGCCGGCGAACAGCAGGTCGATCTCGACGCACTGCAGCGCGACGCGACCGCCAAGCGACAGCAACTCGAGCTCTACCTGACCAACTACCGCGAAGCGGCATCGCGCCAGGATCGCAACTATCTGCCGGTCGACGCCCGGATCGCCTCGAAGGCTTCTGTTCCCTCCGAGGCCTATTTCCCGAAGGTCGGGCCGATCGTCGGCGCGGCTTTCGCCGCATCGCTGCTGATCATGGCCATCGTGACGCTTCTGCGGGAGCTGTTTTCAGGCCGCGCGATGCGGCCGGCGAGCGGTTCCCGTTTCGAACGGATCGATGAGGTCGCAATGCCCCATGTGGCGCAGGCGCCGGTCGCCAAGCCATTTCTCCGCCAGGAGCCTGCCGTTTTGCAGGACCCCGTCGTTCGCCAGGAGCTGCCTGAACCTGCGGATGAAGCAGATGCGGAGCCCTATGCCGCCGCGATGCCGGCCATGGCCGAGGCGCCGGATGTGGTCGCAATGCCCGCAACTGCGGCGACAGAGCAAACGGCTGTCGAGCCCGAACCGGCGCGTTCCACCCTGGGCGAGATCGATATCGAGAAAGCTGCCGAAAAGCTGATCTCCAGCGGTGCGGCGCGCGCCATATTCGTCTCGCCGGAAGGCGACGAGGCGGCTGCATCCGCGATCCTGGTGGCGCGCGAGGTCGCCGACGCCGGCCTGCGCGTGCTGTTGCTGGACCTCACCGCGTCGGGGGCCGCCTCGCGGCCGATGCTGGACAGCGGCCTTTTCCCGGGCATCACCAACCTGCTCGCTTCGGAAGCGCAGTTCAGCGACGTCATCCACGCCGATCTCTACTCGGACTGTCACGTCATTCCCGTCGGAACCGCCGATCCGGTTCGTGCCATGCGTGCCGCCGACCGGCTGCCGATCATCATGCAGTCGCTGACGACAGCCTACGACCTCGTCCTGGTCGAGTGCGGACCGGCCGACGCGCAAGGCATCGGCCGCCTGACCGGCGATGCCACCGAGGTCTTTCTCTCCATGCTGGAGGCCGACGATGAGGTGACGCAGGCTGCGGTCAAGCTGATCGAGAACGGCTACCCCGACCTGACGCTGGTGACGCCGCTCGGCCACGAACCGCCCGGCAATCCGGTGCCGGGACGGCGCACTGCCGCTGCCTGAGGGAGCCGCGGATCGCTTGGCGGAACCGTTCTGCGGTTCGCCCGATCTATCCCAGTTCAAGCGTCGTTACGCCGAACACCCTTTGCAGGTCCAGTTCCGGGGCAGGACCTTTGTACATGCGCGTGGTGGTGAAGGTCGGCGCAAAGCCGGCCGCATCGAGCGCAGTTATGAAGCCGGTGTTGTCGGCGGGGACGTCGATGTGCAGCTCGCCACCGTCACAGGCACCGGCCAGTCCCTCCAGGAGTTGCAAAGCGGTTTCCATATCGTCGGCAAACAGCGGGCCGATCTTGAAGCCGGATCGACAGCGGCGCGCCACGCCAAAGCCGGTGACGCCGCGCGAACCGATTGTCGCCAGCCCATGATGCGGTTCCTGCAGCCATCGCTTCAGGAAGGTGCCTCGGGGCGCCGGAAAACAATGGGAGTCATAGGCGATGACATCGGACAGGAGCTGCGTTGTAATCATCCGCAACCCATCGTCCCTGACCGCCGGGCCTGCCTTGCGCCCGGTGAAGCGGATGGTCTCGTAGGCCGGTGCGAAGCCCTTGCGCCGGTAATTGGCCTGCTGCTCGGCGACGCCGTCAAGGCCGACGGTCCGGCCAGCGAGCCTTTTCATGCCGGCGTCCCACACCGTCTTGCCGTAGCCCATGCCGCGCATGTCAGGCCGGGAGATGTAGAGGCCGATGAAACCGAATTCGCTTCCATAGGCCACGGCCGAAATTGCCGCGGCCATGTCGTCGCCGACAAAGGCGCCGATGAAGCCTTCGGGGTCCGCCGCCTGGAGCATCGCCGGGTCTTCAAGACCTGGGTTCCAGCCTTCCGCGGCCGCCCAGTCGACGAGAAGCCCCAGTTCCTGCAGGGACAGTGTGCGGATGATCGGCTTCATGGCGTCAGCTATCTTCTTCCGAGGGCGCTGCCTGACCGGCGGCTTTGCGGCGCAGCACCTTGGTCAGCTTCCAGATCATCGGGCTGTTCTTGACGAAGGCTTTCAGCCGCGCGCCTTGCCGAAGCGTCAGCGCCAGCATGCGGCCCTTCACGGTCAACGGGACCAGCACTTCGAAATGCCGCGTTTCGATATCGCACCACAGCCGCTTGTAAGGCTCATCTCCGACCGAAAAGTCATAGACCTCGAAACCGGTCTCGCAGGCTTCCTGGATGTTGTCGAAGAACAGGAAGTCGCCGGGGCTGGCGTGCCCGAGATCGTCCTCGGCGATCGCTCCGAATTCGCAGATCAGGCGTTTGCCCGAGCGGCTTGAACCGGTGATGGCGCGCAGCTTGCCGGCAACCTCAAGTCCGTGCAGCACGAACGAAGGCTTGTCCTCGGCAAGCGCCTGCATGAACAGCGCGCGGAAGAAGCCGCGTACCTGCGCGTCGCCAAAAACATTGGCGATGCCCATCTTGCGGAAGCGGAGCTCCTTCATCTCGAAGAAGGCGTCGAGCAGCGTGTCCACCTCGTCCGGGGTGCGGGCCTCGATGCGCCGATAGCTGCCTACGGCCTCGAATTTCCGGATCTGCGACCGGTGCTTCTTGCGTTTGCGTTTGCCGCTCGCGCGGGAAAGCAGCGCATCGAAGCCGCCGGCGAGATCGACGGCCAGCGACAGATTGGGGCTGGAAAAATGGTCGAGCGATGCGAGCGGATTGGCGACGCCGTCGAGATCGGGCAGCAACCGCTCGAGCGCGACCAGATCGATGTCCGGGCGTGCCTTGGCGATGGCCGCCAGTACCGATCGGAGGGCCGGTATATCCGCCTTGGCCAGCCAGTTCGGGTCCGCGGCGACGAAGTTGCCGTTGGCGTGGCGCCCACCCATGAAGCGGGCGATCCGGAACAGCCCCTTGGAGGCAACCTCCAGCGCCAGCGAAAAAACCGGTTTGCCCTCGACACTCAGCGTCGCGACAAGCAGGTCCGGTCGTGTCTCGGCCGCCCAATTCTGGACCCAGGCAGCACTCTGCGCCGGCCCAAACAAAGCCGAGCGGCAGAACTCGGCATAGGCCGCGAGTCCGTCCGCGGACGCCACTGAAATCGACAGGTCGGCATGGTCCCGTGGCAAGGCCCGCGACGATGCCTCGGTCGCCGCAAGCCGATTGCCGTCAAATGACGCAGTTGCGTCAACCATACCTCAATCCTTAGGGCGTATTGATCGCGATTTGGGGGTTCGCATAGGCGCATTCCGTGCTTGGATCAGCCTAGGCGCAAAAGGTGAATGAATGATCGACGGCGGGGAGGCAATCCGGAAACTGGCGCTGAACGTCGCCCGCTATACCGGCCTTGCACCGCTGGCCAAGCCGTTCATCGGCGGCATTGGCGCCATCCTGATGCTGCACCGTGTTACCGCGACGCCGGAAAAGCCGGACAGCGTCAACCGGCATCTGAATATCGCGCCCGGCTTCCTTGACGCCATGATCGCCGACATGAAGGCGCATGGCTATGCCTTCGTCTCCATGGACGAAGCGGTGGAGTGCATCAAGGTGGGCGGCAAAGGCGGTCAGTTTGCCACGATCACCGCCGACGATGCCTATCGCGACAACATGGTCGAGGCGCTGCCGGTGCTCGAGAAGCACGGCGCGCCGATCACCATCTATGTCGCGCCCGGGCTGATCAACGGCACAGCCGACCTGTGGTGGGACGTTGTCGAGGACATCGTCAACGCGCGCGATACCCTCACTCTGACGCGGCTGAACGGTCCCCTGACAATCGATTGCTCGACCCCCGCGAAGAAGCTGCAGGCCAATGCACGCCTGCACGCCTATCTCACCGCCGAAATCCGCGAGGAGGACCTGCAGGCTGTGTTGCGTGACCTAGCTCGCGCAAACGGCATCGACTCCGACGGCCCACGCTTGCGCACATTGATGAGCTGGGATGAAATCCGTCGCATCGCCGCGCATCCGCTGGTGACGATCGGCGCCCATACGATCAACCACAGCAACCTGAAGCGGCTCTCCGAAGCCGATGCCCGGCACGAGGTTGGCGCCGTGCGCGCCATGTTGCAGGCCGAACTGGGCGAAATGCCCCGCCATTTCGCTTATCCCTATGGCTATGCCAGCGCCGTCGGCTGCCGCGAAGTGGGCTTTGCCCGCGACGCCGGCTATACCTCCGCCGTGACGACGCGCCACGGCGTGCTGCGCGCCGAGCATGCCGGGTTCCTGCACGCCTTGCCGCGCATCTCCGTCAACGGCCGCTACCAGAGCCTCGCCCACATCCGCACCATGCTGTCGGGCGTGACGACGCCGCTCGCCAATGCCGGCAAGATGGTCGTCACCATCTGACGCTGGCGGTTTCGCCTAGCGCTTGGCTCTCGGCTCCAGCATCAGCCATTTGATGATGCCCATTGCCGGCAGCACCCAGAGCAGGCCGCTGAGCAGGAAGAAAAGGAAATGCACCCACGGACCCGACTCCGACAGCCGGGCGACCGCGAAGATCGATGCGACCAGCGCATAGACGATGACCAGCGCCACCAGCAGAAACATTCCGATCAGCTTTTTCAGACGCAGGGGCATGGTTGGTCTCCTGATCGAGCATGCCGGAATTTGCACAGGCGGCTTGGCAGGCTCAAGGGGTATTGGCCTCGCATATGCCTTGAGGCGAGACTGTGCAACCGGTGAGACGCGGCGCGACGGCGTGCCGCGCCGTATGGTCTTGCCAGCACGGGTGCGATGGTCCACCAATCCGCCAAATCAACCTGCCGGGACAAGATCATGGCTGCCATATCAGCTGCCGCGCCATACGTCGCCCGCGACCGCGACCTGCATAACCGGGCGCTGCTGCGCGGCTGGCTCTATGTGGTGCTTCTGGTGCTGTTTGCGCTGGTGCTGGTCGGCGGCGCCACCAGGCTCACCGATTCCGGCCTGTCGATTACGCAGTGGAAGCCGATCCATGGCGTGATCCCGCCGCTCAACGACGCCGAGTGGCAAGAGGAATTCCAGCTCTATCAGCAGATCCCGCAATATGCCGAGCTCAACAAGGGCATGAGCATCGAGGCCTTCAAGTCGATCTTCTGGTGGGAATGGGCGCACCGCATCCTGGCGCGCAGCGTCGGTCTGGTCTTTGCGTTGCCGCTGCTGGTTTTCTGGGCGACGCGCCGCATCGAGCGCGGCCTGGGCCCGAAACTCGTGGGCATTCTCCTGCTTGGCGGCCTGCAGGGCGCCATCGGCTGGTGGATGGTGGCTTCAGGACTGGTCGACCGTGTGTCCGTGAGCCAGTACCGGCTGGCGACCCACCTGACGCTTGCCGCGCTGATCTTCACCGCCACCATGGTGGTCGCGCGAGGGTTGGCGCCGCATTCCGAGCCTGCCGCCGATAGGTCGACGCAGAGGCTGGCCGGCTTCATCGTGCTGCTGGCGCTGATCCAGATCTATCTCGGCGGCCTGGTCGCCGGGCTCGACGCCGGCCTCAGCTACAACACCTGGCCGCTGATGGATGGCAAGATCATCCCGGGCGATCTGCTGATCCTCGAGCCGGCATGGCGCAACTTCTTCGAGAGCCCGAAGACGGTGCAGTTCGTCCATCGGCTTGGCGCTTACACGGTATTCGTCGTGGCGTTGTGGCACATGATCGCCACGCGCCGGCGGCTGCCTGAAACAACGCATGCGCGCCGCGCGACGCTGCTGTTCTTGGCTGTGCTGGTGCAGGCCTCGATCGGCATCGGCACGCTGCTGATGCATGTGCCGCTGCATATGGCGCTGACCCATCAGGGATTTGCGCTCATCGT
The DNA here is from genome assembly GCF_040317955.1 of Mesorhizobium sp. M1342. Classification (NCBI taxonomy): domain Bacteria; kingdom Pseudomonadati; phylum Pseudomonadota; class Alphaproteobacteria; order Hyphomicrobiales; family Phyllobacteriaceae; genus Mesorhizobium; species Mesorhizobium sp. M1342. The sequence continues at coordinate 35,904 of NZ_JAMYLI010000032.1, forward strand.
CCTGGGGTTTGCAGCCGCCCATTGGCGCGGCACCAAGGGCGCCTATCCCTTGCCGCACGAAATCGCACGCAGGGCCTGACCTCGAACCGATCGGCCAACTACATCCAGAATTCGTTTGTAGATGTCGTCTTCTCGCCATCGAATTCCGCCTGCCGCAACGCCGCGGCGGACGGCGCGGACTGGTCCTGAGCGGCTTTGGCTACCTTGTCGGCGGCCTTGAGCGCATCGAGCCTGGCCTGGGCCACGGCGATATCCTGCTGCACCTGGGCAGCCTTTACCTGATCCGTGATCGCCTTGGCCTGGTCTTCCAGGTCCTGGATCTGCTTTTCGAGCGCGGCCTCCTGGGCTGCATTGCTCGAGGAACTCGACGAGGAATACTGGGCTGCCTGGGAGGAACCCGAAATCGCGCTGACCATGACAAATCCCGAAGTGGAGCCGAGGCCAGTCAGTAGCCCATCGCTGTGAACAAGCGATTACCGCGCCGCAGCCCGCGATCAGAAGCTTGCCCGCACCGCCCGGATCGCCTCGGCGATCGACAATTCGCGGCTCTCCTCGACCTCATTGTCGTCCTCATGATGCCAGGCAGCCGACAGGCAACCATAGGCGATGGCATGATCAAGGACGGCTGGTGGCGTCTGGCCCAGTGTTTTGGCGAAGATCTCGGCCATATGCGCGATCCGCTCCGGATCGAGGCAAAGCTCGTCCCGGTCGAGCGGGTTGTAGAACATGTTCGCGGCGTCGAAGCCGGGGTCGCCGAGAACGCCCTTCGGATCGATCGCCAGCCAGCCGCGCGGCCCGTGCAGGATGTTTTCGTGATGCAGGTCGCCGTGCAGGGGCCTGATATCGTGCGGATTGGCCAGCAGTCGATCGGCGATGATGGCGGCCTCGACATAGAGGCTGTCATGGCCCGAATCGCGGTCGATTGTCGCCTTCTTGAACAGGCTTGAAAACCGTTCCCGGAGCGGCTGAAGCTCGGGCGGGAAGGGGTCTTTCCCCTGTGAAAATAGTTTCGCCATCACCTCGGCCGCGATTTCGGTGGCGGCGTTGTCGCCCTGTTGGTCGAGCACCTGCTCCAACAAGGTCTCACCGGCATATTCGAGCAGCATGCTGTGGCCGTCGCGGCCGAGCAGGCGCACCGCGCCTTCGCCGCGTCGCCAGGCGAGATAATGCTCGCCGCGCAACTCGTCGGCGACGTCGTCGAAAGGCTTGAGCGCCTTGACGATCGCCGGCGAGCCGTCTGCGCGCAAAACCTTCCAGATGCGGCTCGAAAAGGTCTCGGCAATGAGTTCGGGTGCGCTGACTTTCCAGCGCGCCGGAAAGGCGGGCGTGTCCATCAGAGGCCGAGCATCAGATCCATGTTCTGCACGGCGGCGCCCGAGGCACCCTTGCCGAGATTGTCGTAGACCGCCAGCAGCAGGGCCTGCGCCCGTTTGTCATTGGCGAAGACATAGACCTTCATCCGGTTGGTGCCGTTGTAGACCTCGGGATCGATCTCCGGCATGCGCTCCGAATGCGCATAGGGCGCCACCTCGACCACGCCGCCCTTGATAGCGGCGAAATGGTCGGCAATCGCCGCATGCAGTTCCGCACCGGTCGGCACATGGTCGAGGCCGCCAAGCTGCAACGGCACGACGGTGATCATGCCTTGCGCGAAATTGCCGACCGCCGGCTGCATGATCGGATCATGCGACAGCCTGGCATAGGCCCTCAATTCCGGCACGTGCTTGTGCTGAAGGGTGAGGCCGTAGGGCAGGAATTCCGAGGCGTCCTCGCCCTTGGCGACATAGTCCTCAATCATCGGCCGTCCGCCGCCCGAATAGCCCGAAATGCCGTTGACGGTGATCGGGAAATCCGCCGGCAGCAGGCCTGATGTGACCAGCGGCCGCAGCGTGGCGATCGGTCCCTGCGGCCAGCAGCCTGGATTGGCGACGCGTTTTGCCGAGGCGATCGCCTTTGCCTGGTCCTTGTCCATCTCGGCGAAACCATACGCCCAGCCTTCCGCCACGCGATGCGCGGTCGACGCATCGATGACTTTGGTGGTGTCGTTGGCGATCAGCGAGACGCTTTCCTTCGCCGCGTCGTCGGGCAGGCACAGGATCGCGACATCGGCGGCGTTGAGGAACTCGGCGCGTGCCGCCGTTTCCTTGCGGCGTTCGGTCGGGATGGAAATGATCTCCAGATCACTGCGCTCGGTAAGCAGCGCCCTGATCTGCAGGCCTGTGGTGCCGTGTTCGCCGTCGATGAAGATTTTCGGTTTCATGGGTTGATCAAATTCCTTGGTATTTCAACACTATATGCCCTGACCTTGAATCACTGCGGCACCATTGTGGTTGCCGTTGTTCAACTCTTCAAGCCGGGCCTTTCGCTCAGCCAGCAGGCCGAGATATTGCATGGCCACCATCGAGCCGGCGATCGCCGTTATATCGGCGTGATCATAGGCCGGCGCAACCTCTACGACATCGGCGCCGACAATATCGATCTGGTTGAGCTGGCGCAGCGTTGACAGGATTTTCGCCGAGGACGGTCCGCCGGCGACCGGCGTGCCGGTTCCCGGCGCATAGGCCGGATCGAGGCAGTCGATGTCGAAGGTGAGATAGGTCTTCTTGCCGCCGGTGCGGTCAACGATGGCGTAGGCGATATCGGACGCCCGCATCTCCTCGATTTCATGGCCATGGAGGATCTTGATGCCGAACGTGTCGGGCGCATGAGTTCGGATGCCGATCTGGATCGAGCGGTCGGGATCGATGATGCCTTCCTTGACGGCACGGCCTACGAAGGATCCGTGATCGATGCGCTTGCCGTCGTCCGGCCAGGTGTCCTGATGGGCGTCGAACTGCACCAAGGCGAGCGGACCATGGATGGCGGCATGCGCCTTGAGCAGCGGCCAGGTGACGAAATGATCGCCGCCGAGCGTCAGCAGGAAGGCGCCCGACTTCAGGATCTTGGCCGCTTCACGTTCGATCGTGCCGGGTGTCTTCTGATGATTGCCCGAATCGAGCAGGCAATCGCCATAGTCGACGACCGCCAGATGCTCGAACAGATCGCGTGAAAACGGATATTGCGGGTCGTTGTCGAGGATCGCCGAGGCACGGCGGATGGCCTGCGGCCCGAAGCGGGCGCCCGGCCGGTTGGTGACGGCGGCATCGAAGGGAATACCCCATACCACAGCATCCGCGCCCTTCACGTCCTTGGTGTATTTGCGCCGCATGAACGACAGCGCGCCGGAATAGGTCGGCTCGAACGCGGCGCCCGTTTTGGAACGGGCGGTGAAGGCGTTGTCGATGTTGTTGTTCGCCATTACGGATCCTCGTTTTTCATCGGGTTGCAACAACTACAGAACCGGCACGGAAGATGCCAGTCACAGCTTGGCGAGACGGAATGGCGCTGCCCGAGTGCCACGGCAAGACAGGATTGTATCATCATGACGCAGACCGCGTTTCTCAACCCCACCCGTGCCGCGGCGTCGACCCACACCGGCACGGTCGCCGGTGAACGCTTCCTGGTGCTCGATTCGTGGCGTGGCATCTGCGCGCTTCTGGTGGCGCTGTTTCACTTTCCGACCGCTTCGACGATTTCGCAAAGCGCCTTCATCGGTTCGTCCTACCTGTTCGTCGATTTCTTCTTCGTCCTTTCCGGCTTCGTCATCGCCAGCAGCTACGGCGATCGGCTGAACCAGCCGGAACAGGTCGCGCGCTTCGCCTTGGTCCGTTTCGGCCGCATCTACCCGCTGCACCTGCTCATGCTTGCCGCCTTTGCCGGCTTCGAGCTGCTGCGGCTGATGCTGCCGCAACTGCATGGAACCGGGGCTGCTCCCTTCACCGGCGGCTTCGATCTCAAGAGTTTGCTTGCCAATCTTCTCCTGCTCCAGGGTGTCGGCTTCGAGGATCAGCTGACCTGGAATGCGCCGAGCTGGAGCATTTCGGCCGAGTTCTTCGCCTATCTCTTGTTTGCCGGCGTGGTCTTCGTCGCCGGCGCGCGCGCCTGGATATGGTTCGTTGCCGCCGCCGTCACCGCACCGCTGTTCCTGCTCGGCTTCTCGACCCATCATATGGATGTGTCCTTCGATTTCGGCTTCATCCGCTGCCTGTATGGCTTCTCGCTCGGCGCCTTGCTGGCCTGGTTTCAGCATGATTCCATTGCAGGGGCGCGACAGGTCCTCGCCAGGAGTGGCCCGCGGATGGCCTGGACCCTTGCCGAGATCGTCATGGTGGCGGTCATCGTGCTTTTCGTCTCGCTGGCGGGCGACAATGATTTTGGCATCGCGGCCCCCCTGGTGTTCGCGCTGGCGCTGTTTCTGTTCGCCCATGAAGGCGGCTGGATCAGCGCCTTGCTGAGAGCCCCGTTCATGCTGACCCTCGGCGCGCTGTCCTACTCGATCTACATGGTCCACGTCTTCGTTCAGGCGCGCATGATCAACGTCGCCGGGCTCGTCGAGCGCAAGCTCGGCCTCGGCCTGATCGGCGACTTCACGCTGCGCGGCCAGCCTGCCACCGGCTTCGGTGCCGGCTGGATGGGAGCGGTGGCAATCGCCGTCATGCTCGCCGCCACCATTGCCGCCTCCTGGATCACTTGGCGCCTCATTGAGATGCCGGCCATGGCGTGGTTCCGCAGGCTCTCAAAACGCATCTGACGCGCACTCCCCGCGAACAACCGCTAGCCGGCTTCGTTCACCTGGATGTCACGAGGGTCGCCTATCCCGATTTCGATCCGGCAAGGAGCGATTCTCGATGCGGACCATCTGGCTGAGCCTTCTGTTTTCCTCGGCACTTGCGGCCTTTTCTGGCCAGTCATTGGCCGGCGAGACCCGCGCCAGGCAGATTCTTGACCGCTTCGAGCACGCCAACCAGTGGCGCGACCACGTCATGGTGGTCGCGCATCGCGCCGGCAGCATGCAGGCGGGCAAGACGCTCTACGCGGAAAATTCGATTGCCGCCGTGGAGGGGGCGATCGCGATGGGCGCAGAAATCGTCGAGGTCGATATCAGGCGCTCGAAGGACGGTGAGTTCGTCGTCATGCATGACAGCTGGCTCGACCGCACCACGACCTGCAAGGGCGAGGTGGTCAAATACACACTGGCCGAACTGAAGACCTGCAGGCTGGTGATCGAGGGCACCGGCGCCGTCACCAATGAGACGGTTTCGACGCTGCGCGAGATGCTCATGGCAACCAGGGACAGGATCCTCATCAACCTCGACAACAAGCTCGACGTCGGCGACCTCTCGGGCATGATCGCGGTGGCTCGCGATCTCGGCTTGGCCGAGCAGGTCATCGTCAAGGAGAATTTGTGGAACCAGGCCAGGATCACCACGGTTAAGGCCGCCATGGCCGCTATCGGCGGCGGCTTCCAGTTCATGCCGATCATCGCCGATGATGCGGTGCGTGATGCCGGCTTCGCCCGGACGGTCGACCATGCCTTTTCGCCGCGCGCGATCGAGCTCATCAACTGGCGGGCAGGCGCCGACACGCTGACCGAAGCCGGCGGGCCGCTGTTCAGCACGCGCATGCGCGCGGCCGCGGTCAGGGGCAACTGGCACATCTGGGCCGACACCTACGCCATCGCCAACAAACCGGGCGGCTTCCTGGCGGGCGGCCGCGGTGACGAACTGGCCATACAGGCCAGCCTGCCGCGCGAAGCCTGGGGTTTCTGGGCCGATCGCGGCGCCACCATCATCCAGACCGACGAGCCGAAGGCGGCCATCGGCTGGCTGGCGGCGAATGGTTTTCGCGTGCCCTATGCGGACGAGGCGCGGCCCGTTGAGCCGGCGAATACGGCCAGTATCAATTAGCAATCCGATGCTGGCGCAGTCACCCCACCTTGGGAACGCCGGCGCCATCACCCCACCCGGCGCTGCGCGCCGAGCTCCCCATCGAGGGGAGGTAGGAGGTCGCGGCTATTTTCGATCCGCCGGGGGCCTGCACGACCAGGTAGTAGTCTGGATGTAAAGCGCGGCGCCCCACCTCCCCTTGATGGGGAGGTCGGCGCGAAGCGGGCGGGGTTACTGCCGAGCCCTAAAAAGGCCGTCCGAAGACGGCCTTAGCTTCCATAGCTGCATGCAGGTCCTGCGCCTCAAGCCGCCGTCGCCATCCCATCCAACTCTCCCAGCACATCATCTGAAAGTACCAGTTCGGCAGCCGCGAGGTTCTCCCTGAGATGCCCGACCGACGATGTACCGGGGATCAACAGGATGTTGGGCGCGCGGCGCAGCAGCCAGGCGAGCGCAACCTGCATTGGCGTGGCGCCGAGGCGCGTTGCGACGTCCGACAGGGTGGAGGATTGCAGCGGGTTGAAGCCGCCGAGCGGGAAGAACGGCACATAGGCAATGCCGTCGCGGGCAAGATCGTCGATCAGGGCGTCGTCGCCGCGATGCGCAAGATTGTACTGGTTCTGCACGCAGACGATCTCGGCGATCCCGCGTCCTTGCGCGATCTGGGCCGGCGTCACGTTGCTCAATCCTATGTGCCTGACCAGGCCCTGTTGTTGAAGCTCGGCCAGCACGGTGAGCGGCGCTTCGATCGATCCCTCGGCTGGACCATGGGTATCGAACATGATGCGTAGGTTGACGACGTCGAGCACATCGAGCCCGAGATTGCTGAGATTGTCATGCACCGCCTGGGTCAGCGCTTCGGCAGAAAAGGCCGGCAACCACGATCCATCCGCGCCGCGCCGGGCGCCGGTCTTGGTGACGATGACGAGATCGTCAGGGTAGGGCGCCAGCGCTTCGCGGATCAAAAGGTTGGTGACGTGCGGGCCATAGAAGTCGCTGGTGTCGATATGGTCGATCCCCTGCGCAATCGCCTCGCGCAGCACGGCCAATGCCGCGTCATGGTCCCTAGGCGGTCCGAAAACGCCGGGACCGGCGAGCTGCATGGCGCCGTAGCCGAGCCGCTTCACGGTATGACTGCCGAGCTTAAAGGTGCCGGATTGTTGGATGTTGGACATGATTGATCTCCTTTGAGGAGGCAGAGATAGGCGCTGCCCAACCTCGTGATAATCCGGTACAATCCACACAGGCCGTGCGGAATGGCGAACAATGATGGACCTCAGCGATCTGAACGCCTTCGTGGCGGTGGCGCGCGCCGGCGGTTTTCGCGATGGCGCGCGTGCGAGCGGCGGCAGCGCCTCCGGGTTGAGTGAGGCGGTGCGTCGCCTGGAAGTGCAGCTTGGCGTCAGGTTGTTCAATCGCACGACGCGCAGCGTTGTTCCCACCGAGGCGGGCCTCAGCCTGCTGGAGCGGCTCGGCCCGGCGCTGTCGGAGGTGGAGGCGGCGCTGGACGTGGTGAACGGCTTTCGCGACAGGCCGGCGGGCTCGCTGCGTCTCAATGTGCCGGTCAGCGCCGCGCGGTTGATCTTGCCCGATATCGTGCCGGGTTTCCTCGCCGCCTATCCCGGCATCCGGCTGGAGGTGATCGCCGATGAGAACTTCGTCGATGTGCTGGCGGCCGGGTGCGACGCCGGCATCCGCTATGATGAGCGGCTGGAGCAGGACATGATCGCGGTGCCGATCGGACCGCGCGTGCAGCGCTTCGCCACCGCCGCCAGCCCTGCCTATCTTGCTCGCCATGGGCGACCGCAACATCCGAGCGATCTGCTTGGCCACTCTTGCGTGCGCGGGCGCTTTGCCAGCGGTGCGATGCTGCCCTGGGAGTTCGAGCGCGACGGTGAGGTGGTGCGGGTCGATCCGACAGGGCCGCTGATCGTGCGCATCGGCGGCGCGACCGATCTTGCCGTCGATACGGCCATCGCGGGCACAGGCATCATCGGCCTCTTCGAGGGCTGGCTTCGCCCTTACTTCGAAAGCGGCGCGCTTGAGCCCATTCTCGAACCGTGGTGGCCGAGTTTTCCCGGACCGTTCCTCTATTATCCCGGCCGGCGCCTGGTTCCGGCCCCGCTGCGGGCGTTCATCGACTATATCAAGGGCGGCAAGGCCTGACCTGTTTTGTGACGGCGCCATCACCCCACCGGCACTACGCGCCGACCTGCCCGTCGAGGGGAGGTCGCGCCGCAGGCGCGGATGGGGTGACTGCCGAGCCGCAAACAAAAAGGCCGCCCGGAGGCGGCCTTTCGATGGTCTGAAGCTGCGGAGCGTTTAGCGCTTCGAGAACTGGAACGAACGACGGGCCTTCGCCTTGCCGTACTTCTTGCGCTCGACGACGCGGCTGTCGCGGGTCAGGAAGCCGCCCTTCTTGAGCACGGCGCGCAGCGTCGGCTCGTAGTAGGTCAGCGCCTTGGAGATACCGTGACGCACGGCGCCAGCCTGGCCGGAGAGACCGCCGCCGACAACTGTCGCGACGATGTCGTACTGCCCGGCGCGGTTGGAGGCGACGATCGGCTGGTTGAGGATCATCTGCAGGACCGGACGCGCGAAATAGGTCGCGAATTCCTTGTCGTTGACGATGATCTTGCCGGAACCCGGCTTCACCCAGACGCGCGCAATGGCGTTCTTGCGCTTGCCGGTGGCATAGGCGCGGCCCGACTTGTCGAGCTTCTGGACGTGGACGGGGGCCGCCGGCTGGGTATTGGTGTTGCCGGTGGCGGCGCCCAGTTCTGCGAGCGAGGAAAGCTCAGCCATCTTATGCGACCTTCTTGTTCTTGGCGTTCAGCTTGGCCACGTCGAGCACGACGGGCTGCTGGGCGACATGCGGATGCTCGGCACCTGCATAGACGCGCAGGTTCTTCATCTGGCGACGGCCGAGCGGGCCACGCGGGACCATGCGCTCAACGGCCTTCTCGACGACACGCTCGGGGAAACGACCCTCGAGCAGCTGGCGCGCGGTGCGCTCCTTGATGCCGCCTGGGTGGCCGGTGTGCCAGTAATAGACCTTGTCGGTGAACTTCTTGCCGGTGAACACCACCTTGTCGGCATTGATGACGATGACGTTGTCGCCGTCGTCGACATGCGGGGTGAAGGTCGGCTTGTGCTTGCCGCGAAGATGATTGGCGATGACGGTGGCCAGACGACCGACGACGAGACCTTCGGCGTCGATCAGGATCCACTTCTTCACCACATCCGCAGGCTTCTGCGAAAAGGTTGTCATGTTTTCTGCTCTCGGTTCTGACCTTCACGAGGGAAGGCGTTTCTTGTTGCTTGGATTGTCGGAAGGACGCTGCCCGCCGCCAATAACAAAACGGCGGCCTTTGCGGGCCGCTGCTTCGTGATGGGCTTATAGGCGAGGGTGTTTGTGGCGTCAAGGTGCACGAAACGGTGGATAGCAGGTAAAGTACTGCAAAAACAATAGTTTAGTTAAAAGGTATTATTTTACCACATCGCCATTTCGCTTTGGCGGGATCGAATAGGTGCCGGTGGCGTGCGCCACAGTGTGCCGGTCCGGGCCGGCGACGATGTCGATGTCGAACACCATCAGGCTCTTTCCGAGCTTCAGGATGCGGCAATGGCCATCGATCGGTCCGGCCTCGGCCTTGCGCACGAAATTGATGTCGAGGTTGACGGTAACGGAAAGCGCATCCGGCCCGGCATGGCTGAGCACGCAGACGTAGCCGCCAATGTCGGCCAGCGTGAACAGCGAAGGGCCGGATACGGTGCCGCCCGGACGCAAGTGCCGCTCGCCGGCGTTGAGCCGCACGGTGCAGCCGCCGGGGAACACGTCGATCGCCTCGAAATATTTGAACTGCTCATTGAGCTGCGGATAGACGGTCTCCAGCAGCGCATTGACTTGTTGCGCGGTCAGCACCGGCTTCAAATTGGTTTGGGCGGGCATGTCGGTCTCTCGTTTTTGGCCTACCTGTATGGGCGCGGCGCGGCATTTCTGACAATCTTCGTCCCCTGGTGCAAGCGATCGGTGTTGGACGAAACCTGATCCGGTATTAGATACTCTGGCAGCCCCAGCGGAATCGCGGAGACCTTATCCATGGCCGAAATCCTTGCCATCAAGCCTGCCGCCGTTGAGGGTCCGGTTGTTGCACGACTGGACAAGGGCGTGCTGCGCCTCACACTCGCCAATCCGCCCGCCAACGCCCTGTCGCTGGCGGTGATGGCGGCGCTGACGGCCGAACTCGAGCGCGCCAAGGCCGATAAGGCGGCTCGCGTGATCGTTTTGTCGGCATCCGGCAAGGTGTTCTGCGCCGGCCATGATCTCAAGGAAATGACGGCGCGCCGCACTGACGCCGATCATGGCAAGGCCTTCTTCGCGGAGACGTTTGCCGCTTGTGCGACGCTGATGCAGGCCATCGTGCGCCATCCCTTGCCTGTCATCGCCGAAGTCGACGGCCTGGCCACCGCCGCCGGGCTGCAGCTGGTCGCCAGCTGCGACCTGGCGATCGCTTCGCATGAGGCGACTTTCTGCACGCCGGGCGTCAACATCGGCCTGTTCTGCTCGACGCCGATGGTGGCGCTGTCGCGCAATGTCTCGCGCAAGCATGCGATGGAGATGCTGCTGACCGGCGAGACGATCGATGCGGCGACCGCCAAGGAATTCGGCCTGGTCAACCGTGTCGTGCCGCGCGAATATCTGAATCAGATTGTCACCAAATACGCGCAAACCATTGCTTCCAAATCATCTTTGGTGGTCAAGACCGGCAAGGAGGCTTTTTACGCGCAGGCCGAGATGGGCCTGGCGGACGCCTATGCCTATACGGGCCGGATCATGGTTGAGAACATGCTGGCACGCGACGCGGAGGAGGGCATCGGTGCCTTCATCGGCAAGCGCAAGCCGGAATGGAAGGACGAGTAAGGAGAACGTCATGGAACCGCGCATCTCCATCATCACCATTGCTACCGACGATCTCGACCGTGCGGTGCGCTTCTACGAGGCGATGGGCTTGAAGCGGCATGCCGGTATCACCGACGGTGTCGCCTTCTTCCAGATGGGCGGCGTCATTCTTGGCCTGTTCCCACGTGCCAGCGCAGAAGAGGATTCCGGCATTGCCTTCGCCGCGGCGCCATCGGCGGTCTACCTCGCCTACAACACCCGCTCCGACGCCGAAGTCGACGACGTGCTCGCCAGGGCGCAAAAAGCCGGCGGCCGCATCGTCAAGCCGGCCGGCCGGGCCTTTTGGGGCGGCTGGTACGGCTACTTCGCCGACGCCGACGGGCATGTCTGGGAAGTGGCGCACAATCCGGCCTTTCCGATCGCGGAAGACGGCACGATTTCGCTCCCCGGCTGATGGCCCATCGCAAGCAGCTGACGCGGCTCAAAGCTCCCTACCTCAAGCGTATCCTGCTTGATCCCGCGCGGGTCGAGGATTGGGAAAAATATCCCTGGAACCTGCCGCTGTTTCGCGGCCATGAGTTCGAGCTCGAATTCACCACGCCGATCACCATCATTGTCGGCGAGAACGGCACCGGCAAATCGACGCTGCTCGAGGCGATCGGCGCGTTGGCCGGCTATGATGAGGTCGGCGGCGGCAAGGGCTATCGGCCGGTGGACCATTCCAGCGCCATCGACAAGAGTGGTGCTGCATTGGCCAACACATTCCGCGGTCACTGGCTGCCGAAAGTCACCGCCGGCTGGTTCTTTCGTGCCGAATCCTTCTACTCCGTGGCCCGCTATCTCGATCAGGCAGTGCTGGAGTCTGGCGGGGCGCCGCCGGACTTCCTGTCCTGGTCGCATGGCGAGGGCTTTATCCGATTTTTCGAGGAGCGCTGCCGCAGGCAAGGCATCTACATCCTCGATGAACCCGAGAGCGCACTGTCCCCGACGCGCCAGATCGAACTGCTCAAGATGCTGCGGCGCATGGACCAGTCGGGCACCGCGCAAGTGATCATGGCGACGCATTCGCCGCTGCTGATGGCCTGTCCCGGCGCGCGGCTGTTCCGCATCAGCCGGTTCGGGCTGGAACCCGCCGACTTTCGCGACACGGACCACTTCCGCATGCTGCGCGATTTTAGCAATGACCCGGATGGCTTTCTCGACGAGGCGTTGTATGAGGACGAGGCATGATCCACGATAGTTACGACAACACCTACATCGCCGGCATCCTCAATTCGGTGAAGACCGTCGCCATGGTCGGCGCGTCCGCCAATGATGTGCGGCCAAGCTATTTCGTGCTGAAATATCTGCTGGCCAAGGGCTTTTCGGTGTTCCCGATCAATCCCGGCCAGGCCGGCAAGGAGATACTCGGTCGGATGACCTATGCCAGGCTCGCCGATATTCCGGAGCCGGTCGACATGGTCGACATTTTTCGCGCGCCGGCGGCAGTGCCCGGCATCGTCGACGAGGTGTTGCGGCTCGATCCCCTGCCGAAAGTCATCTGGATGCAGCTTGGCGTGCGCCATGACGAGGCAGCCGCGCGCGCCGAGGCCGCGGGCATCAAGGTGGTGATGAACCGCTGCCCCAAAATCGAATATGGCAAGCTGTCCGGCGAGATCGGCTGGACCGGCGTCAATTCCGGCGTGCTGTCGTCGAAGAAGCCGCTGATGCGCTCTGGCTTCCAGAGTTTTGGCGTCCGCCAGAAATAGGCGAGGGGCGAAAGCGCAAAATTATTCCGGCAAACGCCGTATTTTCCTGCCGCTTGATAGAAGGTCCTGCACGGAAGGGTATTTTCTTCTTTGCATTCGAGGCCGGGCTTCGCCAAGAATGCCCGGCGAATTTCAGAAGGTTTTTCAGGGAGGTTTTCAGTGACCCGCACGCCAGGTTTCAACACGCTCGCCGTCCATGCCGGCGCCAAGCCCGACCCGGCGACCGGCGCTCGCGCCACGCCGATCTACCAGACGACCTCCTTCGTCTTCGACGATGCCGACCATGCCGCCTCACTGTTCGGACTGAAGGCTTTCGGCAACATCTATACCCGCATCATGAACCCCACCCAGGCGGTGCTGGAAGAGCGCATGGCGGCCCTCGAAGGCGGCACGGCGGCTCTTGCGGTCGCCTCCGGCCATGCCGCGCAGGTGATCGTGTTCCACAATCTGATGCAGCCTGGCGACAATTTTGTTGCCGCCAACAAGCTCTATGGCGGTTCGATCAACCAGTTCGGCCATGCCTTCAAGAATTACGGCTGGGAGGTGCGCTGGGCCGACACCAACGACATCTCGACCTTCGAAAGCCAGATCGACGACAGGACCAAGGCTCTCTTCATCGAGAGCCTGGCCAATCCGGGCGGCACCTTCGTCGATATCGAGAAGATCGGCGACATCGCACGCAAGCACGGCCTGCCGTTGATCGTCGACAACACGCTGGCCTCGCCCTACCTGATCCGGCCGATCGAGCATGGTGCCGACATCGTCGTCCATTCGCTGACCAAATTCATCGGCGGTCACGGCAATTCGATCGGCGGCGCCATCGTCGATGGCGGCACCTTCGATTGGTCGAAGTCGGGCAAATATCCGATGCTGTCGGAACCGCGCCCCGAATATGGCGGCCTCGTCCTGCACGAAACCTTCGGCAATTTCGCTTTCGCCATTGCCGCGCGTGTGCTCGGCCTGCGCGATCTCGGCCCGGCGATCTCGCCGTTCAATGCCTTCCTCATCCTGACCGGCCTGGAAACCTTGCCGCTGCGCATGCAGCGCCACTGCGACAACGCCGTGACGGTTGCTGCCTGGCTGTCCAACCACCCCAAGGTTGCCTCGGTGAACTATCCCGGCCTGCCCAGCGACAAGAACAACGCCCTGCAGAAGAAATACTCACCACTTGGCGCCGGCGCCGTGTTCACCTTCGCTCTCAAGGGCGGCTATGACGCCGGCGTCAAATTCGTCGAGGCGCTCGAACTGTTCTCGCACCTGGCCAATGTCGGCGACACCAAGTCGCTGGTCATCCACCCGGCCTCGACCACGCACCGCCAGCTTTCCGACGAGCAGAAGGTCAAGGCCGGCGCAGGACCGGACACGGTGCGGCTTTCGATCGGCATCGAGGACGTCAACGACATCGTCGCCGACCTCGAACAGGCGCTTGCCAAGGTCTGATCTTTTTTACCCTCCTCCTTGTGGGGAGGGTCGGCGCGCAGCGCCGGGGTGGGGGTGAGCCGACGCGAAGCCGGCTCTTTCATGGAGGCAAGTTCTTGTCCGCGCATTACCTGACAATAGCGACTGACGCCGTCGAGCCTGAATCTGGCGCGCCGGCGCCGGACCGGCTGATCTCGGGCGATCCCAAATTCCGCACCTGGAATGTCGAGGAGCGCGACGGCGGCCTCTACGCCGGCATCTGGGAATCGACCCCGGGCAAATGGCGCATCGTCTATGACGAGTGGGAGTTTTGCCACATCCTGTCCGGCGTTTCGGTGATCGCGGAGGACGGTGGGCAAGCGCGCACCGTTCGGGCCGGCGACAGCTTCGTGCTGAGGCCCGGCTTCAAAGGCAGCTGGGAAGTGCTTGAAACGACTCGCAAGGAATATGTGATCAAGCTGTAGACCATGATCCCGAAAAGTGGAGGCCGGTTTTCGGGTAGAGATCATGGTCGAACAACAACAGATGTGCGGATCAAACGATGCGATCGATATCGCTGTCCGAGAATCCGTATCGCGCCATCATCTGTCGGTGCCAGTCGCTGCCCACCAATTCATCGAGGCAAGCATCGATGCGCCGGAGCAGGGCTGAATTGCCTTTGGCGATCGCGAAGGCACCGGCCGACGGCTGCTTTTCAATCGAGGGAACCTCGACAAGTCCAAGCCGCATTTCGGGCCGCCGGGTCAGATAGCCTCGATGCGCCATGGCGACGCTGGCATCGGCGTGCACGACGCCGTTGGCCACTGCGTCCGCCGCATCCGCCTGCGTTGCAAACATCCTGATCTGCCCAGGCGCAATTCCGTTGTGCAGCGCCGTAAGGTGCTGAACCTGATCGTTTATGACACCAATCAACGCTGTTCCGTCCTCGGCAATGGATTGGTAGCCGCGAAAGCCGCACGGATTGTCCACCGCGACCAGCAACCCGTCCTGCAACGCCCATATCGGCCGTGTGAAGTCGACAAGCTGCCTGCGCTCTTCGGAGAAGAACAGGCCGGTCGTCATGGTCCAACGGCCCTCGACCAACCCAGGCAGCAGCTCAGCGAATTCGGTTTCGATCGGCTTAAAGCTCGCCAATCCGAGCATGTCACCGAGCCTGCGCGCAAGCTCGACGTCACAGCCTGAGACCTCGCCCGGTGCGCCGGTGAAGCAGAATGGCGGCTCTTCCAGGAAGGCGAATTTCAACTCGGTCATGTCAGGCAAAGCGTCGCCGTCCTATTTTGCCGGAAACTGGCTGAGGCAGCCCCAGGTTCGCGATCGTCAAAAGCCGACGGCGAGCGTTTCCAGCCCATGGAAGTGGTAAGTGTCGCGGAAGCTTGGGCTTTCGGCAAGATGCAGCTTCGGATGCCGTTCGAACAAGGTTTTCAGCGACACCTGCAATTCGAGCCGGGCGAGCGGCGCGCCGATGCAGAAATGGATACCGGCGCCGAAGGAGACGTTCTTCTGGTCGGCACGGTCGGGCCGGAAAGCGAGGGGATCGGCGAAGGCGCGCGGGTCATGATTGGCCATGCCAAGCAGCAGCCCGATCGTCTGCCCCGGCTGCACGACGATGCCGGGCGAGACTTCGATCTCCTGATAGGCGTAGCGCGTGAACATGTGCAGCGGCGCGTCGAACCGCAGGCATTCCTCGACCGTTGCCGCGGTCGTCTCGGGCGAGCCGAAGAAGCGGCTGACATCGCCCCC
Source organism: Mesorhizobium sp. M1342 (assembly GCF_040317955.1). Lineage (NCBI taxonomy): Bacteria > Pseudomonadati > Pseudomonadota > Alphaproteobacteria > Hyphomicrobiales > Phyllobacteriaceae > Mesorhizobium > Mesorhizobium sp. M1342. The sequence continues at coordinate 51,479 of NZ_JAMYLI010000032.1, forward strand.
TTGCGCAAGGATCGAGCGGACGGCATTGCCGGTCTGGTGCACGGTCGCTTCATGGCCGGCATTGAGCAGCAGGATCGCCGAGGACACCATCTCGTCCTCCGACAGCTTTTGGCCATCCTCCTGCGCCGAGATCAGCAGCGACAAAAGGTCGTCGCCGGGATTCCTGCGTCGTTCGGTGACGTAGCCACGGAGGAAATCCGCAAATTCGCGCGCGGCGCGGTTGGCCGTCTCTTCGATTTCGCGGGTGCGGCCATGCATATACATGGCAACCATCTGGTGCGACCAGTCGAGCAGTTGCGGCCCCATTTCGACCGGCACGCCGAGCATTTCGGCAATGATGGTGATCGGCAAGGGCGCCGCGAAAGCAGGCAACAGGTCGACCGTCTTGCCTGGTTCGAAACGGTCGATCAGGTCGTTGGCCAAGGCCTCGACACGCGGCCGCAGCCTTTCGACCTGGCGCGAGACGAAGGCGCGGTTGACCAGTGTTCTCAGACGCGTGTGCACCGGCGGCTCCAGTTCCAGCATCGAATTGGCTTCGAGCCCGTCGAAGGCCCTGAGATGGCTGCGGTCCTGTCCAATGCCGCGGCTGTCTGGAATGCCGGCCGGGTTCTGGCGGCCGAAGCGGCGGTCGCGCAGCAGCCGGTTGACGTCGTCGAAGCCGCCAAAGCACCAGAAGCCGAATTCTTCCCAGAAGAATGCATTCGATACGCCATGCAGGAAAGCATAGGCATCATAAGGGTTTTGAAAAAAGGCCGGCTCGTGCGGGTCGAGCCGCAGGCGTCGAGTGGCTGGATCAAAGACCAGGGCGGGTGGCGTCAATTTGCTCATGCCAGACCAATAGCGCGGCTTGCCAGCCTGGTTCCAGACCGTATGTTGGCGCCCGCAATCGAATACGTTGAGCCAGCCGACCGGCTGCGGAAAGTCTGATTTGATGAATGTGATCGTTGTCGGCGCGGGCATTGCCGGTCTCTCCACGGCGTGGTCGCTGGTCAAGGCCGGCCACAGCGTTTCGATCGTCGAGCAAGGGCCGATCCCAAACCCGATGGCCGCGTCGGGCGACCATCATCGCATCATCCGCCGCGCTTACCGCGCGGGGACCGGCTATGGCCGGCTGATCACCGAAGCCTACCAGGCCTGGGACGAGATGTGGGCCGATCTCGGCGAAAGCCATCTTGATGCGCGCGGATTTGTCTGCGTTTCGCGCGAACCGGGCGACGAGGCCGAGGAATATCGCGAGGGCCTGGAAGAAGGCAATTTTCCGTTCGAATTGCTGGAGCCCGATGCAGCAGTGAAACGCTGGCCGTTTCTCGAAGCCGGCTCGTTTCGCTACGCCTATTTCTCGACCGAAGGCGGCGCCCTGCATTGCCGCAAGATAGCCTCCGGCATGGCAAACTGGCTGCGCGCCAACGGCGCCAATGTCTACGAAAACAGCAAGGTCATCGAAGTCGACGCCGAAGCCGGCCACATCGTGCTCGAAAGCGGCGAGACGATGCAGGCCGACCGTATCGTTGTCGCCGCCGGCGCCTGGGTGCTGAAACTGTTTCCGGAACTGGACGGCGAGCTGAAGACCTATCGAACCGCACTCGCCTATGTCGAACCGCCGGCCGACCTCAAGGCCGCCTGGCGGGTGGCACCGGTTGTCCTCGATGTCGGCGGCGCGATCGACGGCTATGTGATCCCGCCCTCCGGCGGCGCCGGCATGAAATTCGGGTCCGGGCTGCACAGGGTGCCGACCAGCGACGCCGATTGGAACCGTCAGCCGGTGGCGGGCGAGGGCGAGGCGATCCGCAACCTGTTTTCGCCGCCGATCGCGCGCATCGAGGAATACAGGGTGACCGAGGTGGTCACCTGCGCCTACACCTTCACCGAAGATGAGAAGTTCTTCGCTCACGAGCGAGGAAAATGCCTGATCGTCTCGGCCTGCTCCGGCCATGGCTACAAATTCGGCGCTGCGGTCGGCCGGCGCGTTGCGGCCGCGGTGGGCGACGGCGACATCGCCGGCCTGAAGACATGGCTGCGGGCGGAAGTGGCCTGAACGCCGCCAGGTTGAAGACTCACTCAGCGATTGATTTCGTCTGCGGCGGCAATGACTTCGGACACAATCGCCTGCACGTCATCTGGGGTCGTTCGGTGATTGACGAAACACGCGCGCAGCGCGAAATGGCCGTTGATCGTCGCATTCGACAGATACACCCGGCCGCGCGCGATCACGCGGCGCAGGATCGCTTCATTGTTCTTTGAGCGGTGGCGGAAACAGACTGCGCTTAGCGATACGGGTGCAAGCTGTTCCAACTCCGGCTGCGACGCGATTGCCTGCGCCAACATCTGGGCATGGTTGAGATCGCGGGCGATGGCTTCGCGATAGGCACGGCGTCCGTGATACTGCAGCGACATCCAGAGCTTCAGCGCACGGAAGCGTCGAGAGAGTTCGATCGACTCCTCAAAGAACGCAAATGCTTCCGTAGGGTCATCGCTCAGTATCCTGACGTAGTCGTCGCTGTGCGAAAAAGTCTTTCGCGCAATGTCCGGGTGACGATAGAGCAGGCAGCCGCAATCGAGTGGCTGATAGAGCCATTTGTGCGCATCCAGTGACAGCGAATCCGCCGAAGACAACCCTTGGAACTTTTCCGGCGCCGCAAGAGCCGCCAGCCCTCCGTAGGCACCGTCGACGTGCATCCACAGCGCCTCCCTCCGGGCGATGTCTGCAATCTCGGGAAGGGGATCGATCGCACCGGAGATGATGGTGCCGACCGTGGCCACGATGGCGATGGGCATGTTTCCGGCCTCGCGGTCGACGGTGATAGCCGCCTGGAGGGCATCCGTCCGCATCCTGAATTTGTCGTCGACAGGGATCAAACGGAGATTTTTTCTACCGATCCCCAACAGCGCGACGGCCTTTGGAATGGACATGTGCACTTGCTCGGAAGCATAGATCACGCAGGGCCGCACGCCTGTTTCGTTGGCTGGTAGCTTCGCTTCCCGCGCCATCGCCAGGGCCATGAGGTTCGCCGTCGAGCCGCCGCCGCACAGGCTGCCTGTAAATCCGGGGCAACCGACAGCCTCCGCCAACCACCCGATCACGGCGCGTTCGATCGATGTCGCAGCCGGAGCCGACCGCCACGACGTCACATTCTGATTGAGCACCGCAGCCAGCAGCTCCCCCAGCGCGCCGACCGGTTCGCCGGAGCCGACGACATAACCGAAGAATCTGCCGGTTGAAGGCCGCACATGCTCCGCGATCGACTTGAAATCCTGCAAGACTTCCCGTCCGCGGCCGCTCTCCTGCCAAGGCCGCGAGAACAGTTCGGTCGTCTGTTTGCCGCTGGTCGTGGGATACGTCCGACGTTCCTCGAGGGAGGCCCAGTAACCTTTGGCAAGCGCCAAGGCTTCTTCGGCAAGGTCTGACAATTCCTGATTGGAAATTTCCAGGTCGCGCATGCCCTCAGCCCTACGGAGATCCGCTGCGACGCAGGTTACGCTATGCTCGCTAATCCTGGCAATGCCTGGGAATATGCACCCGCCGCCAGCCCGATGAACCTTCGCGAACCAGCACGCGGCGCGCGATGGTCTGGTAGGAGGCGGGAACATCGATGACGCGCCTTTGCTCGGGCTGCACCAGCACCTCCTGGGCGATCCTGTCGTACTGTGCGGGGATGACCACGCGCCGCGTGCGTTCGGGCTGGATCACCACGGTTTTGGCAACACGTTCGTAGCGCGCCTTGTGCCATACCTTGCACAGCACCTTGCGGCCATGGATGACGCGCCATTCCCAGGAGTAGCCGCCGCCATCGACCCGGACCGTGCGGTAGACGGTGCGGGTGACGGCCGGCACGATCTGGTAGGTCACTTGCGCCGGAACGGTCATCACGACGCGCTCGCGCGTGCCATAGATAGGGGCGATATAGTCGACCTGCTGGCCGGGCGGACTGATCATCACGTCTTCATAGACCGTGTCGTAGACGGCCGGACTGCGGACCGGTTCATAACATTCGACGGCGCGGCCGCCGGCCGCCGTCTGCGAAATCGTGCCGAGCATGGTCAGCCCGGCGATGGTGAAGCATGCGGTTTTCCCGGGCATGACACTCCCCCTGTTGAACTCTACGCATAAGTTCAACGTTGAATTGTAGAGGAAGCCGTTTCGGAGAAAAGCGGTTTCGGCGCATTTCGTTAAGTGACGCGGTTAAGAAACTGCTACCTTGCGCGGCCGGCCATGCGGCTCCGGACCCGCGGAAGCATCCGCCGCCGCGAATCCTTGGTCAGAAAGCTTGATTCGACTTACCCAGATGGCTAGGAGGGGTCGGCCTTGCACAAGGATGAGCCGGCATCCTATTTACGGAATAACGATCCAGAACCGATTCTGCCCGATCCGCCAGCATTCCCGGCGCCGGAATCCCACCGCGAGATAAGAGACAACTGATGAAGAACCCCGTCGAAACCTACATGAACCTCGTTCCGATGGTGGTCGAACAGACCAATCGCGGCGAGCGGGCCTACGACATTTTCTCGCGTCTCCTCAAGGAGCGCATCATTTTCATCACCGGTCCGGTCGAGGACGGCATGGCGACGCTGGTCTGCGCGCAGCTTTTGTTCCTCGAAGCCGAGAATCCGAAGAAGGAAATCAACCTCTACATCAATTCGCCGGGCGGCGTCGTCACCTCCGGCATGGCGATCTACGACACCATGCAGTTCATCAAGCCGGCCGTGTCGACGCTCTGCATCGGCCAGGCGGCTTCGATGGGTTCGCTGCTGTTGACCGCCGGCCACAAGGATATGCGCTTTGCCACGCCGAACGCCCGCATCATGGTTCACCAGCCTTCCGGCGGCTTCCAGGGCCAGGCGTCCGACATCGAGCGCCATGCCCTGGATATCATCAAGCTGAAGCGTCGCCTCAACGAGGTCTACGTCAAGCACACCGGCAAGAGCTACGAAGAGATCGAGAAGACGCTCGACCGCGACCATTTCATGACCGCTGACGAAGCCAGGGATTTCGGCCTCATCGACAAGGTCATTTCGTCGCGCGAGCCGCCTGAAGGCGCTGTGGCATAAGGGCTTATTGGCAGTTGGATGGCGGCATCACGCGCTTTTGGTGTGTCTTGCGGCATTTCGGCCACAATTGGCTGTTCCCTCGGGGGACAGGATTGCCTACGTTAAGGCTATGTTGAGTTTCGGCGGCTTAGCTTTATGCGGGGTTGTCGCGAATCATTGCCACGTTTTCTGATTTGTGTTTCGTACGGAATGCGTTGCGGGAGCCGGAACACACTGGCGGCGGCGGATTCCCGCGATAGATAGAGTATGCGCCCTTTCAGCCAGACCATCGGCGGGCGGCCATGAAAGGACATGAAAATGAGCAAGGTCGGCAACAACAGCGGCGATTCCAAGAACACGCTTTACTGCTCGTTTTGCGGCAAAAGCCAGCACGAAGTGCGCAAGCTGATCGCCGGTCCGACGGTCTTCATCTGCGACGAGTGCGTCGAACTCTGCATGGACATCATCCGTGAGGAGAACAAGACCTCGATGGTGAAGTCGCGCGAAGGCGTGCCGACACCGCAGGAGATCCTCAAGGTTCTCGACGATTATGTCATCGGTCAGCCCTATGCCAAGCGCGTGCTGTCGGTGGCGGTCCACAACCACTACAAGCGCCTCGCGCATGCCGGCAAGAACAACGATGTCGAACTGGCAAAGTCCAACATCCTTTTGATCGGCCCGACCGGTTGCGGCAAGACGCTGCTCGCGCAGACGCTGGCCCGCATCATCGACGTGCCCTTCACCATGGCTGATGCGACGACGCTGACCGAAGCCGGCTATGTCGGCGAGGACGTCGAGAACATCATCCTGAAGCTGTTGCAATCGGCCGACTACAATGTCGAGCGGGCCCAGCGCGGCATCGTCTACATCGACGAGATCGACAAGATTTCGCGCAAGTCGGACAATCCCTCGATCACCCGCGACGTGTCGGGCGAGGGCGTGCAGCAGGCGCTTCTGAAGATCATGGAAGGCACCGTCGCCTCGGTGCCGCCGCAAGGCGGCAGGAAGCACCCGCAGCAGGAGTTTCTGCAGGTCGATACGGCCAACATCCTGTTCATCTGCGGCGGCGCCTTCGCCGGGCTGGACAAGATCATCTCGGATCGCGGCCGGAAGACCTCGATCGGCTTCGGCGCGGTCGTCGCTTCGCCGGAGGATCGCCGCACTGGCGATGTCTTCCGCCTGGTCGAGCCCGAGGATCTGTTGAAGTTCGGTCTTATCCCCGAATTTGTCGGCCGTCTGCCGGTTCTGGCGACGCTGGAAGACCTCGACGAACCGGCGCTGATCCAGATCCTGACCGAGCCGAAGAACGCGCTGGTCAAGCAGTATCAGCGGCTGTTCGAGATGGAGAATGTCGACCTGACCTTCCACGAGAACGCTCTTTCGGCGATCGCCAAGCGCGCCATCGAGCGCAAGACCGGCGCGCGCGGCCTGCGTTCGATCATGGAGGCGATCCTGCTCGACACGATGTTCGAGCTTCCCGCGCTCGAAGGCGTGCGCGAAGTGGTGATTTCGGAGGAGGTGGTGACCGGCAGTGCCCGGCCGCTCTACATCTACTCCGAGCAGAAGGAAAAGAAGGGCAATGTCAGCGCCTGACATGAGCCCGCAGCGAAATTCTGGAACGGCGCCGCAAGGCGCCGTTTTGCTGTCGCGCAGGGGTTTTGCGCGGCGTACGGCTTGGCGTCGCAAATGTGTCACTCGCGGACGGGTTGGAAGTGCGGATTTGGACGCGCCCCTTGATCTTTGGGGGTCGTGCATCCAACTAACTGGAGAAGGCCGAGGTGCCCGATTTCTGTGCTGTAAAACTCCCGTCACAAACGGTGGTAGGCGGAACGATCCCCGGTCGTTAATATAAGATTCGCGGTTGGCTGATTGGCAGCCGCGACATGAAAGGTTGGACAATGGCCAAAGTATCCAAGGCACCCAGCGACGGCGTCTTCGCAGTTCTCCCACTGCGCGACATCGTGGTGTTCCCGCACATGATCGTGCCGCTCTTCGTCGGGCGTGAGAAGTCGATCAAGGCGCTGGAAGAGGTGATGGGTCAGGAAAAGCAGATCCTGCTTGCCACCCAGATGAATGCCGCCGACGACGATCCCGAGCCCGATGCCATCTTCGACATCGGCACGCTCGCCAATGTGCTGCAATTGCTCAAGCTGCCCGACGGCACCGTCAAGGTTCTGGTCGAAGGCGCTTCGCGTGCGAAAATCGTCTCGTTCACCGACCGTCCCGACTTCCACGAGGCCCGCGCCGCGGCGCTGGTCGAGCCGGAAGAGGAAGAGGTCGAGGTTGAGGCGCTGGCGCGTTCGGTCGTCACCGACTTCGAGAACTACGTCAAGCTGAACAAGAAGATCTCGCCCGAAGTGGTGGGTGCTGCCAGCCAGATCGACGACTATTCCAAGCTCGCCGACACGGTTGCCTCGCATCTCGCCATCAAGATCCCTGAGAAGCAGGAAATGCTGGCCACGCTCTCGGTCAAGGAGCGGCTGGAAAAGGCTATGGGCTTCATGGAAGCCGAAATCTCCGTCCTGCAGGTGGAGAAGCGCATCCGCTCGCGCGTCAAGCGCCAGATGGAGAAGACGCAGCGCGAATACTACCTCAACGAGCAGATGAAGGCGATCCAGAAGGAACTCGGCGAAGGTGAGGACGGCCGCGACGAGGCCGCCGAGATCGAGGCGCGCATCAAGAAGACCAAGCTCTCCAAGGAGGCCCGCGAAAAGGCGGAAGCCGAGTTGAAGAAGCTCCGGACGATGTCGCCGATGTCGGCTGAATCGACCGTCGTGCGCAACTATCTCGACTGGATCCTGTCGATTCCGTGGGGCAAGAACTCCAAGGTCAAGCAGGACTTGGCTTTTGCGCAGAACGTGCTCGACACCGATCATTTCGGCCTCGACAAGGTCAAGGAGCGCATTGTCGAGTATCTCGCCGTGCAAAGCCGCCAGAAGAAGCTGAAGGGGCCGATCCTGTGCCTCGTCGGCCCTCCCGGCGTCGGCAAGACCTCGCTCGGCAAGTCGATCGCCAAGGCGACCGGTCGCGAATTCATCCGCATGGCGCTTGGCGGCGTGCGTGACGAGGCCGAGATCCGTGGCCACCGGCGCACCTATATCGGCTCGATGCCCGGCAAGGTCATCCAGTCGATGAAGAAGGCCAAGAAGTCCAACCCGCTCTTCCTGCTCGACGAGATCGACAAGATGGGCCAGGACTTCCGTGGCGATCCGTCATCGGCGTTGCTCGAGGTCCTCGATCCGGAACAGAACTCGACGTTCATGGACCATTACCTCGAGGTCGAATACGATCTGTCGAGCGTCATGTTCGTGACGACGGCGAACACGCTGAACATCCCGGCGCCCTTGATGGACCGCATGGAGATCATCCGTATTGCCGGCTACACCGAGGACGAGAAGATCGAGATCGCCAAGCGGCACCTGATGCCGAAGGTGATCCGCGATCATGCGCTGCAGCCGAAGGAGTTTTCCGTCGGTGAGGACGCGATCCGCGCCATCGTCCAGACCTACACCCGTGAAGCGGGCGTCAGGAGCCTGGAGCGCGAGCTGATGAAGCTCGGGCGCAAGGCGGTGACCGAAATCCTGAAGACGAAGAAGAAGACGGTGAGCATCACGGCGGAGAACCTCTCCGATTACCTTGGTGTGCAGCGCTACCGCTTCGGCCAGGTCGAGGCTGACGATCAGGTCGGTGTCGTCACAGGTCTTGCCTGGACGGAAGTCGGCGGCGAACTGCTGACGGTCGAAGGCGTCATGATGCCCGGCAAAGGCCGCATGACGGTGACCGGCAACCTGCGCGACGTGATGAAGGAATCGATTTCGGCGGCGGCCTCCTATGTCCGCTCGCGCGCCGTCGATTTCGGCATCGAGCCGCCGCTGTTCGACAAGCGCGACATCCACGTGCACTTGCCGGAAGGCGCCACGCCGAAGGACGGCCCGTCGGCAGGTGCTGCCATGGCGACAGCCATTGTGTCGGTACTGACGGGTATTCCGGTCCGGGCGGATGTGGCGATGACCGGCGAGATAACGCTTCGCGGCCGCATCCTGCCGATCGGCGGGCTCAAGGAGAAGCTGCTCGCCGCACTGCGCGGCGGCATCAAGAAGGTGCTGATCCCGGAAGACAATGCCAAGGATCTGGCGGAGATTCCGGACAATGTGAAGAACGGCATGGAGATCATTCCGGTCTCACGTGTCGGCGAGGTGTTGCGGCACGCGCTGGTGCGTATGCCGGAGCCGATCGAATGGGTCGAACCGGTCAATCCGCCGGCCGCGACAGACAGTGCCGACGACGCTGGAAAATCCCTGGCGCATTAGAGCTCCGGGCGTCCATCTGGACGCACAAAGGACGCTCTAACGCTCAGACTTGTGCATGGCCCCTGCCGAAAACCGGCTACGGTTTTCAGGGCCATGCATTGGTTTTCGTCAAGGTTGCAGCGCACAAACGGAGAGCCGGGCCTAGCGCCCGGCTTTTTCATGTGAAAAACCCAGCATTTCCGGGCTTTTTCCGTTTTTTTCCTGCCTTTTCGGCTTGGTTGCGGCAACGCTTCTTTCTACAGTCCGTTTCCTGCCGGATGAGTCGATAGTTCCGGTGTTCTCATGGAAGGGAATTTTTATGAACAAGAACGAACTGGTGTCCGCTGTCGCCGACGCCGCGAGCATTTCGAAGGGTGACGCGCAGTCGGCGGTCGATGCGGTATTTTCCACCATCACCGGCGAACTGAAGAAGGGCGGCGATGTCCGGCTTGTCGGCTTTGGCAATTTCACCGTGTCAAAGCGTGCCGCCTCGACCGGCCGCAATCCTCAGACCGGCGCCGAAGTGAAGATCCCGGCGCGTACCGTGCCGAAGTTCTCGGCCGGCAAAGGCCTCAAGGACGCAGTCAACTAAGCGCCTTTTTCTTTTCAGAGACCAGAAAAGCCGGGCTTGCCCGGCTTTTCATTTTCGTGGCCTACGCACGTACACACGACCAGAAAAGCCGGGCTTGCCCGGCTTTTCATTTTTGTGCCAGACGCTGACGCGACGGCGGCCGGCTTATGCGGTCGGCGCTTCAGGGCGCATAAGGCCTTCCTTCTTGAGATCGGCCCAAAGGGCTGCGGGCAGTTTCGCATCGAGCAGCGAGCGATTGCTCTCGACTTCGCTCGGCCACTGGCCACCGGGGACCACTGAGACGACCGAAGGGTGCAGTAGCGGGAATTGCAGGGCGGCCTCGATCAGCCGCACGCCATGGCGCTTGCAGACGCTCTCGATGCCGGCGACGCGGTCGAGGATGTCCTTCGGCGCTTCGGAGTAGTTGTAGTAGGCGCCGGGCTTCGGTCCGGTCGCCAGGATGCCGGAGTTGTAGGGGCCGCCGAGAACGATGCCGATGCCGCGTGCCTGGCAGAGCGGCAGGAAGGACGTCAGCGCCTCCTGTTCCAAGAGCGTATAGCGACCGGCCAGCAGGAACAGGTCGAAGTCGCCGCGCTCGGCCAGCGTCTGCGCGACCTGCCACTCATTGATGCCGCCACCGAACGCCTTGATCACGCCCTGGTCGCGCAGCGACAGCAAGCCGTAATAGCCCGAGCGCATGAACTCTTCGAGGCGCCGGTCGGAGGCTTCCTTGCTGCCATGGGTGAAGATGTCGACATCGTGCACGAAGAGGATGTCGATCCGGTCGACGCCGAGGCGCTCAAGCGAGGCTTCGAATGAGCGCATGACACCGTCATAGCTGTAGTCGTACACCTCGCGGCGCGACGGCGTGTCGAAGAATTTGCCGATGCCGGTGCGCTCTTCGGGCGGGCAGGCACGCATGATGCGGCCGACCTTGCTCGACAGCACATAGTCGTCGCGCTTCTTGCCGCGCAGGAACGGGTTGAGCCGCGTTTCCGAGAGGCCGAGCCCATAGAGCGGCGCGGTGTCGTAGTAGCGGCAGCCGGTCGCCCAGGCGGCCTCCAGCGTGGCGTTGGCGTCCTCGTCGGAGACGGCACGGTAGAGGTTGCCGAGCGGCGCCGTGCCGAAGCCGAGCTCGGTGAAACTGATGCCGCCATTGCCGATGCGGTCGAAATGCCGTGTCTTCATATGCTGCCGTTTGCCTCGTTTGATTTGTCTGACATGACACTATCATGCCTGTGGTCCGGCAAAAGCATCGCTGCGCGTTGGACACGCATTTTCGCGGTTGCTAGCATGAACGAAATCAAGCTGTTCGTAGCAGCAAGAGCGGCAAATCCCAGGGTAATTTTCAATGGCAGGTTTGCGGTGAGCAACAAGAGCAAAAGCCTGTTCGAGACCGCGCTTGAGGAGCTCGGCGGCGTGCTGGCACGCATCGACGAAAGCCGGATCGACGCCGCCTGCAAAATGCTGGCCGGCGCGCGACAGATCGTCGTCTATGGCTGCGGCCGCGAGGCCTTGCAGGTCAAGGGTTTTGCCATGCGGCTCTACCATTTGGGCCTGCCGGTTTCCGTGGTCGGCGACATGAACACACCGCCGCTGGGGCAGGGCGATGTCTTCCTGGTCAGTTCCGGGCCGGGAGAGACCTCGACCGTGCTGACCTTGATGCAGGTCGCGCGCCAAGCAGGTGCAACCAATCTCCTGTTGACCGCCCAGGCCGAAGCCAGCGCGGCAAGGCTTGCCGACTTCACCCTGCTCATTCCCGCGCAGACCATGGCCAACGATCAGGGGGCGCAAAAAACATCGGTCCTGCCGATGGGCTCGGTGTTCGAAGGCGCACTGTTCCTGCTGTTCGAGGTGATGGTGCTGAAGCTCAGGGAATTGATTGGCGCGTCGCCTGAAGCAATGCGCGCCCGCCACACCAACATGGAATAGATCATGCGCTACGAACTGATGCTGCCACACCAGATCCGCAGGGCGATCGCCGAGAATTGGCCGGTCGCTCTGCCGCTCGGCGTGCTCGAATACCATGGCGAGCACATGGCGGTCGGCATGGACACGCTGGCCGTCGTCAAGACGCTGGAGCTGTTCGAGAAGGAGAGGGACGTCGTCATCCTGCCGCCGTTCTACTACGGTGCGGCGAGCTACGCGGTGGCGCCGCCGGAAGGCAGCGGCTCAGTGCAGGTCGGCGGCGCTGCGCTGGCGCCGTTTGGCGAGGAACTGTTCTACAGCCTGCTGCGCATCGGCTTTCGCAACATCCACGCCATCATCCACCACCAGACCGAGAATTTCGCCGCCGGCATGCCGACCGATCTGGCGTTCAAGACCGCCGGTCGCCAGGCGATCTTCCGCTTTCTCGAAAAGGAACGCGGCGAGGGCTGGTGGGGGTCGCAGGCGATGGCCGACTACTATTCCGGGCACGCCGCGGGTGAAAATTTCTTCAACTGGGTACAGGTTCATCCGCTGATGCCGGCTGACATGAACGGCAAGTACCCGTTCGACCATGCCGGCATCGGCGAGACATCGCTGATGCTGGCGCTATGCCCGGAGGCGGTGGACGCCGGTCACTTCGACGACAACAAGAGCTGGTATACGGCGAGCGCCAAGGATGCTTCGGCTGAGCTTGGGCAGAAGGGTGTGGCTATGATCCTCGATCACCTGCGGATGATTCTGAGGAGCTAGCTACGAGATTGTCGGGCGGCTTTGGTAGTTCGTCATCCTAGGGCGAAGCAGGAGCGAAGCGACGTCGCGGAGACCCTAGGATCCATGCCGTGACCGCAGCCAACGAACGCTGCGGCGCAGGATAGAAGCGGTTCGCAGCGGCCTTTCCTCGCGTCAAAAGTTTCTTCACCGTGGCGGAGCGCCGATGTCACGGCATGGATCCTAGGGTCTGCGCCGCGTCGCTTCGCTCCTTGCTCCGCCCTAGGATGACGAAGTGATGAGCCTGGCGCTGCTCGCTGCTACTTCACCGCTCCCGCGGTCATGCCCATGATCAGATAGCGCTCCAACGCGATGCCGATGACGGCGAGAGGCGCGATGGCCGCCGTGGCGAGCGCCGCCATCGACCACCAGTTGATGCCTTGCGAGCCGGTCTGGCTTGCCACCATGACCGGGATGGTCTTGGCGTCGGTCGAGGTCAAAAGGGCGGCGAAGAAATACTCGTTCCAGCACAGCACCATCGCCAGGATGAAGGCGGCGACCATACCCGGCAAGGCGATCGGCATGACGATGCGGAAGAAGGCGCCCCATATCGACAGCCCGTCGACGAGCGCTGCTTCCTCGAGTTCGACGGGAATCGAGTTGAACTGGTCGCGCATGATCCATACGACGATCGGCAGCACCATCAGCGTGTAGAGCAGGATCAGCCCGATGCGCGTGTCGAGCAGGCCGACCTCGCGGTAGAGCACCAGGAAGGGCAGTGCGAGCACCACCGGCGGCAGGATCAGCTGCGACAGGAAGAAGAACGAGATGTCCTCGTTCTTGAACCAGGCGAAATGATAGCGATAGCGGGTGAGCCCGTAGGCGGCGAGGCTGCCGATGACGATGGCGAGGCTCGACGCGCCGACCGAGGTAATCACCGAATTCATGAAGCGCTTGAGGAATTCCTCGCGCACCGTCGAGGTCTGGAAGATCGAGTCCGGCGACAGGCCAAGCGAGCGCCAGCCTTTCCAATCCGGCTGGAAGTCGACGAAGGGAATGAGATGGCCTTGCGTGACATCGACCGCCGTTTTGAATGAGGTCGTGATCGTCCAGTAGATCGGGAACAGGCAGATGAACGCCCAGAAGGCCAGCGCCCCATAGATGAAGACGCGGCTGGCGAGGAAGCTCGCCGGCGAGCGGATCTCCGAGGCGACATATTCGGTGGTCTGAACGCTCATCTCAGCTCAATTCACATTTCGGACAAAACGGTTGGCAAATTTCAACAGCCACGTGACGAACACGACGATGATCACCAGATAGGCCATCGCCAGCATGGTTCCGTAGCCGACATTCGAGCGGTCGCGATATTCGCGGTAGATGAAGCTCGACACGGAATCAGTGGCGCCGCCGGGGCCGCCGGACGTCACCGTGATGATGATGTCGGCAAGCTTCAGCTTGAAGATGATGCGCAGGATCACCGCCGTCACCGACACCGGCAGCATCAGCGGAAAAGTGACCTGCCAGAAGGTCTGCCACGCACTGGCGCCGTCCACGCGTGCGGCTTCGAGCACCTCGCGCGACATCGCCTGCAGCCCGGCCAGCAGCATGATCATCATGAACGGAATGAAGGTCCAGGCATCCAGTATCATGATCGATATGCGCGCGATGATCGGGTCGGAGAAGAAGGCCGGATTTTCCCAGCCGAGATGGCGCGCCAGCGTTGCGGCCGGTCCGAACCGGTATTCCATCAGCGACTTGCCGATCATCCACGACACGGCGACCGGCGACAGCATCAGCGGCATCAGGAAGACGACGCGGAAGAATTTTCGCGCCCGGATCTGGGCGTTGAGGAGCAGCGCCAGGCCGAAGGCGATGACATATTCGACCGCCACCGCCAGCACATAGAGCACCATGTTGAACAGCGCGTTGCGGTAGTAGGGATCGGCCAGCATCTGCCAGAAATTGTCGAGCCCGTTGAACTTGCGGCCACTGAAGGAACTGAGGTTCCAGTCGGTGAGGGCGATGTAGAATCCGAACAGCGTCGGGAAGATCACCATGGCGATGGTGAACAGCAGCGCCGGCAGCAGGAACAGGGCACGCTGGCCATCCTCGCCGCGCGTCAGCACCTGGCCGGCGCCGATCGCCACGCCCCACAGAACATAGGCATAGACGACGGGGCGCCAGGTCTCGAAGCCGATCGTATCGGCGCTGCCCTTGTAGAGGATCTCCAGCACGATCGTCGCCAGCAGGCCAAGCGTCGCAACGGCCATCAGCGCCCAGCCAAGGCGTTTGCGGCCTGGAGAGATCAGATCGGAAGGGCCGGCATCTGCCGGCCACTGGTTCGCGGTCGAAGTCTGGTCAGCCACAAATCTCGCCCGTTTGAAGGCTCTCGAGGAGCCGGAGCCGGTCTAAAGTGGTGCGCGGGTGGCCCCCCGCCCCCCGGCAAAGAGCACCCCAACAGGACCCCCGAACAAAGTTTATCGATGAAAGGATTGGCGGCC
>NZ_JAMYLI010000033.1:0-65798 GCF_040317955.1 Mesorhizobium sp. M1342
CCCCCCCCCCCCCCCCCCCCCCCCCCCCACCCCCCCCCCCCCCCCCCAATGATACTTACCGACAGAGAGATTCAAATCGCAATCAGCACAGAGGCGATACGAATAGAGCCCGTCCCCGATCTATCATATTACAGCTCAACCAGTCTTGACCTTACGCTCGGTGACCTACTTACCGTTTTTAAAGACCCAAAGATAGGCTTAGGTATTTGCATCGACCCTTCGGAGAAGGGCTATAATCACGAAGAGGTGATGGTCGAAACAACCAGCCCGATCAAGATTGATCCCGAAGCTGGCTACGAATTTAAACCTGGCCAGATGGTCCTAGCTTGGACTCGTGAGGTTGTTGAGCTGAAAATTCATTCTCGGATTGCAGCGAGAGTGGAAGGAAAGAGTTCGCTGGCCAGATTGGGGATCGGCATCCACCTGACAGCCCCGACCATACATGCTGGCTTCGCCGGTCAGATTAGACTTGAGATGGTGAATCACAACAAGCTTCCGGTGCGGTTGCGCATTGGAATGAAGATTTGCCAGTTGATTTTTGAGCAGACGCTTGGCACCCCCACAAAGGGCTACGAAGGCCGGTTTGCCGGCCAAAAGGCTGACGCGAAAAAAGGATAACCCAAGGTACTTTCGAAAACTTGGAAGCGGTCATACCTTGCGCACGGAGGGACCGGGGATGGTAATCAAATGTCGCCGCAATGGCGCTTATTCTGGAGTCGGCTCCGGGTCTGTTGACGGCGTTGTAAGGGGCTATCAGGGCGGCACGGTTGATATCGCCTTTTCGACAGGCGGCCTCTATCGAGGTACGACGTGGCGTGTGGAAATTTCCCAAATGTCATTTGAAGACGTAGCTAAGGCTATGGTCCTCGCAAATCCAGCTTATGCGATACGAGCCTTCGGTGCCGCGCTCGCATCATTCGACAGCGCTACCCAGCCGTAGGGGAATGGCCAATCAAACCTTATCCCACATGGCGGCGATGAACTGACAAGCGTTCTCCATGTTGCCGATCATCGCCTTGGTGTTCTTCGGCGCCTTGTGAATTTCCCCGGTCTGCACGTCTACCGACCAACAAAGATCGAATAAGGGCTGCCGATTGCCCGCAAGGTTCGCACCAACTTGCATCAGTACAAGGGTGGCAACAAAGCGTCCCATCTGGTCCCGCTTCGATTTTGCCTTATCTGTTTCGTCCTCGTCCGGCTTCGTGAGACGAAAAAGCGCAGCGCCAATGCACTCAACGCCTTTCACTGGACAGTGAATGAGAACATCGCAATTTACCGAAACGCCCACACCACCAATAGCCAGCATTGGTTGTTTCGGCGGAGACGGAACGAAATCGAATCCCTTTAGCAAATTCACCATTTTGCCGAAGGATTCCATAACGTCCAACGACTTGGATGCGTCCTCCCGACTCCATGCAGACAATGAGGCATCGGAGGCCTTCTGTTCAAAAGAGCCGAAGGCCGCAGCCAAAATCTGCTTCCCCTTGATAGGGTCACACATAGAAGCGGCAATAGCCGCTCTCACGTCAGAGTATCGAAGGGCTACCGCGCCTCTCTTCTCTTTCGCGCGCTTAATAATTCCCATTCGGCCCGTGTCGCCACTCACCATAAATCGCGCTAATTCATTTGCTGAGATGCGAGGCTCGGCATGATATTTTATATGGGAGCTTGCCATGGACGATGACTTCTTCGTTGCGACTCGAATCGATGAACATAGGAGTCTGTGCATCTCATCTATATCAAAGAAGACGTACCTAGAAGTCGGCGCCGAGTTTTTCCCCAGCGACCGTGGATACTTCATTTGCGAACACGACGATCGACAACCATCTGCTGGATTGTCTGTGCTTGCCAAAGTCGCGTCATTGGAAGCCGCCTACCGACTTGTGGACCTTTGGCAATCGATTACTCAACCTGCTCGTGAGACAGTGACCGGTCACTAAGATTTCTTTGGCTTGTCTTCTTTCGTCGGCGTGGCCTTCACCACCTTCTTCAAGACGCGGTCAAAGGCTTCCTCGAAGGCGGCGGCTTCATCGTGGAAGTAGGGACGGGGCGGACATGACTTATTCTCGGAACGGGGCTCTAACGTTCCCAAAAAATACCCCTGCGGAATAGGTCTGTTAAATATATAATCGCCCGGGAGATGGAAGAACGCTGCAGCTATTCGCTTGGCCGGTCCGCCGGATAGGGCGTCTTGACCAGGATCGCCATGCCGATGCCCAGGAACAGCACGATCACCGCCATGCCGAGCCGCGCCGAGCCGCTGGCCAGGGTGACCGACGCGACCATGAACGGCGCCAGGAAACCGGTCGCCCGCCCGGCCAGCGCATAAATGCCGAAATAGCGGCCGGATTCTGCCGCCGTGACGCTGCGCGCCATATAGGATCGCGACGACGCCTGCACCGGCCCGAAAGCCACGCCGATCAACAGGCCGAAGAAGATGTAGGCCTTTTCCGCTGCCGTGCCGAACAGGCCGCCGCTGTCCGGTCCAGGCATCATCCAGAGGCCGAACAACGTATAGCCCGGCCCAGTCGAGACGATGCCGATCGTGGCGATGCTGAGCAGGACCAGCGAGATCATGACGATGGTTTTTGAGCCAAGCGCCGTGTCGAGACGGGCTGCGACCAGGCAGCCGAAGATGGCGACGACGTTGAGAATGATGCCGAAAATACCGATCTCGGTGATCGACCAGTGGAACATCGCAGCGGCGAAAGTGCCGCCCAACGCCAGCAACGCGTTGACGCCGTCCTGATAGATCATGCGGGCGACCAGGAAGCGGAAGATACCGCTGCGCTTACGCACCTCGCCCAATGTCACTTTCAGCTCCGCCAACCCCTCTCGGACAGCCGGACCGATCGGCAGGCCCTTGATGGCGTCGGGGGTGAAAAAGAACATCGGCAGGATGAACAGGAAGTACCAGCCGGCTGACAAAGGCCCGGTTGCGCGCGCGTCCTCGCCGAGCTTCGGGTCGAGCCCGAACAGCGGGTCGATGCCGATGATCGTCTTGCCGGTCTCCGGCGAACCGGCCAGGCAGGCGACGACGAAGATCAGCGCGATCATGCCGCCGAGATAGCCAAGGCCCCAGGCCATGTTGGAGATCCTGCCGATCTCGCTCTTCGGCACCAGGCGCGGCATCATCGAGTCGTTGAACACCGTCGAAAACTCCGCCGCGACCGACGCCAGGGAGAAGAAGAACACGACCAGGAAAAGGTTCGAACCGGGGGCCGCGAACCAAAGCAGGCAAAGGCAGGTGATCTTGACCGCGGCAAAGAATGCGATCCAAGGCTTGCGCGGTCCGGTCTGGTCGGCGATCGAGCCGAGGATGGGCGACAGCACTGCAATGACAAGGCCGGCCGCGGCAATGCCGTAGCCCCAGGCCGCTTGCCCGGTTTCCGGATCGCTCGCCATCCGCGACACGAAATAAGGCCCGAAGATGAAGGTGGTGACGACGGTGAAGAACGGCTGCGCCGCCCAGTCGAACAACATCCATCCCCAGATGCCGCGCCCGGACGCACGCTGCACTGTCTCTACCGTCATGATGATCCCCCGGCACCGGTTCCGTGTCGGGCGCCATGTCTGCATGTTTCATGCGCTCATGCAATGAACGAAGCTTGGTGCCGTCCCTTGCCCCTGCCCGGGGTTCATTGTTGGAAAACCCAGCAATTGGCTTTCGTCCGCGGCGCGGGCCAAGCCCTTATTTTTTCTCGTGAGGGAAGTCGGACCGAAGGTCCGGCACCGTCCTCCACCCCCTGCTTCGCAGCGATTGCCGCCGTCGCGAATTTCTTGATTATTAAGTTGACTCTTTTTATCCGGTTTGACTAATTGCGCTCGCGTAGGGCCGGAAAGTCACCGGTCGAACGGCTCGATATTGGTCTGACAGGAATAAGAGATGACGATTGGTCGACAGGCATTGTTGCGCACTCAGGCAAGGCGATTGATTGCGAGCAGTGCCTTGATAGCGGCATCTTTTGGAGCGATGGGGGCCGGCCGGGCCCAGGAGGTTTCGCCGGACGATGCAACTCAACTGGAAACGATCGTCGTTACCGGCAAGTCGGACCGCGTTGTCGGGCCCGATCAAACGATCGTCGCCGAGGATACGGCGACCGGCACCAAGACCGATACGCCCATCGTCGACGTTCCCGCCTCGGTTTCAGTTGTAACCCAGAAGGAACTGGAGGCACGCCATGTCGAAAGCCTCCAGCAGGCCGTGGCCTACACATCCAGCGTCCTCACCGACGAGTTCGGCAACGATGACCGATACGACTATATTCGTATCCGCGGTTTCGACCAGACATCGCTCGGTACTTATCGCGATGGCCTCACGGCGCGCATCCCCGCTTGGTTCACGGCCAGCCGTCTCGAGCCTTACGGACTTCAGCGCGTGGAGGTCCTGAAGGGATCGACATCGACGCTTTTTGGTCTCAACGGCCCTGGCGGACTGGTCAATGCCATCACCAAGCGGCCGCTGGACCAGAAGCAGGGGGAGATTTACACGTCCTATGGCGACGGTACCAAGGAGGTTGGCGTTGATTTTGGCGGACCGATCGACCCCGATGGCGTGTGGACCTATCGGCTCACCGGGCTGGCCAAGGATGGCGATCAAGGATGGGACTATTCCAACGACGATCGGCTTTACATCGCGCCCGCGTTGACCATCAAGCCCGAGGAAGGAACGTCGCTCACCATCCTGACTGACTATTACAAGCGAGACGGGACAGGAGCACGCGGCACCCCGGCTGGCGGCAATATCGACGTCGGCACATTCCTGGGCGAGCCGGATTTCAACCGCTTCAACACGGAGCAGGTCGATATCGGCTACCAGTTCGAGCACGAGTTCAACGAGAACCTCACCTTCCGCTCCAATGCCCGCTACACGCATTTGAGCCTCGACTACGCCGAGGTCTACGGCGCGTCGCTTGACCCCACGGCGGATCGCACGGCATTTTCCGTCGATGGCGTGTCCAACCGCTATGCCTTCGACAATCAGTTGCAATACGATACGGGCTGGCACGGGATCGACAGCAAGACGCTTGTCGGCGTCGACTACGCCAATGACAACACCCGCGAAAACATCCTCTTCGGTACCGCCGGTCCCATCGACATCAACAATCCGACCTATTGCGGTCTGTCCTGCATCAATCTCGGCCCCTACGTGAACTGGCGGGTCAAGCAACAGGCGGTCGGTGTCTATGCCCAGGAGCAATTGACGTTTGACGACCGCTGGATCGTCACCCTGGGCGGGCGCTGGGACCGCGTGCATACGACGGCGGACTATCTCGACTCGGGAACGCAGGACGACGACACGGCATCCGCCTTCACCAAGCGCGCCGGCCTGACCTACAAATTCACCCCGAACCTCGCGGTCTACGCCAACTATTCGGAAAGCTTCCAGCCGCTCGTGGCGCCAAGCGCCAACGGATATGCGGTCTCGGGTTCGCTGAAGCCTCAAGAGGGCAAGCAGTATGAGGCAGGCATCAAGTACAAGCCCGACGGCTTCGACGGCCTGTTCACGGCCGCGGTCTTCGACCTTACCCAAACCAATGTTCCAACCTATGTCACGCCTGTTGTCCAGCAGCAGATCGGCAAGGTCGGCGTCCGCGGCATCGAACTCGAGGGCAAGGCTGCCATCGCGGAAAACCTGAACCTGACGCTTGCCTATTCCTACTGGGATGCCGAGATCCTGGAAGACGGCATTGGCGGTAATGCCGGCAATCGGCCGCAGCGTGTTCCTCGCCACCTGGCGTCGGCCTGGGTTGATTATACGCTTCCCGAGGAAGGACGGCGTGGCGACCTGACCATCGGCGGTGGCGTGCGCTATATCGGGCAAACCTACGGGGATGACGCGAACACGACTTCGATTGGCGGCTACGCACTGGTGGATGCGGCGATCAGCTACAAGATGACCAAGGACGTGACGTTGGCCCTGAACGCAACGAACCTGTTCGACCGGAAGTATTTGACAACCAGCTATTACGGAACCGAATTTTACGGCGACCGGCTGAAAATCGTCGGCACGCTCAAACATTCCTGGTGAGCTTTTTGAACGCAGGTTTCGAAGCGGATGGCATTCGAAAAGAGCCACACGCATCCGGTGATGCGTGTGGTGATCGTCGGCGGTTCACATCCCCGTCAGATCGCTCATCAGCCCCGACGCCACCGACAGCCGCGACACGGTGATGTCGCCGCCCTCGGTCAGTGCCTGCAGCCGCTCGCGGATGCGCGCCACCCGCTCGCCGCCGGCGTCCAGCCAGGCAACCACCGGATCGGCCGTCTTGGCGTGGCCGGTGAGTGCCGCCACCGCGATGCCGCGCCGTGCCGCGCCGATCGTGTCGGTGGCGCGCGACAGCGCCAGTTGATCATAGTAGTCCGAAGGCGTGATCGAGCGTGCGGCGTCCTCGACACGCGGGATGCGGAAGGCATCGCTGACGGCGAAGAACGCCTTGGCCGCGGCGACGATATCGGCGCCGGCGGTGCGCGCCGTCAGCGCGATGTCGGGGATAAGTTCCGCCACCTCGCTGAGCGCCAGTTGCCCGGCCAGCCCTTCCGGCGCGCCGCTCTTGAACAGCCCGTGCCGCTTCTCCTCGATGCGCTCGCGCGAGAAAGCCGGCAGCAGCGAAACGAGCTTGGGTTCCAGCGCCTTGCGTGCGTCCTGCAGCGCGGCGATGCGCTGGCCAAGCGGTGCCGTGCCGGCATCGTTCTTCAGATACCAGCCGCTGGTCACATAGATCAGCCGGCTGACCATCTGATAGAGATCGAGCTGCACCTGGCCGTCGATCTGGTTGTCGAGCGCATCGATCTCGCGATAGAGCGCCGGCAGTGCAAAACCGTCGCGCACCAAGGCGAAGGTCCGCACCACGTCAGCGGCGGTGCGCCCCGTGGCTTCCTGCAGCCGGTTGACGAAGGATGGGCCGCCGCGATTGACCAGATCGTTGGCGACGACGCGCGTGATGATCTCGCGGCGCAGCCGGTGGCCATGGATCTCAGTGGCGTATTGCTTCGCCATCCGGTCCGGGAAGTAGCCCATCAGGTCGCGATCGAAATGCGCGTCATCAGGCACGTCGCTGGCGACGATGTCGGAAAACAGCACGATCTTGGCATAGGCGAGCAGCACGCCAAGTTCGGCCCTGGTCAGCGGTTCGCCACGTGCTTCGCGCTCGGCGAGCGCTGACGGCGACGGCAGCGTCTCCACAGCGCGGTCGAGCAGGCCACGCGCCTCCAGCGCCGTCATGAACCGGCTCTGATGCGCGATGTCGGCGAGGCCGCGCTTGCGGGCGATCGAAAGCGCCAGCGTCTGCTGGTAGTTGTTGGACAGCACCAGCGAGCCGACCTCGTCGGTCATCTCGGCCAGCAGCTTGTTGCGTGCCGGGCGCGTCAACGACCCCTTGCGCATGGCGGACGCCAGCGCGATCTTGATGTTGACCTCGACGTCGGAACAGTTGACGCCGCCCGAATTGTCGATGGCGTCGGAATTGCAGCGGCCGCCATTTAGGCCGAACTCGATGCGCGCCCGCTGCGTGACGCCGAGATTGGCGCCCTCGCCGATCACCTTGGCGCGCACGTCGAGCGCGGTGATGCGAATGGCATCGTTGGCGCGGTCGCCGACCTCGGCATTGGTCTCGGTCGATGCCCGCAAATAGGTGCCGATGCCGCCGAACCACAGGAGATCGACCGGCGCCTTGAGGATGGCGGTCATGATCTCGCCCGGCGTGGCGGTGGTCTTGGCCAGGCCGATCGCCGCCGCCGCCGCCGCCGGCAAGGTGATCGACTTCTGGTTGCGCGAGACGATGATGCCGCCTTCCGACAGTTTCGTCTTGTCATAGTCCTGCCAGCTCGAACGCGGCAGCGCGAACATGCGCTCGCGCTCGGCCATCGAGGCTGCCATGTCGGGATCGGGGTCGATGAAGATATCGCGATGGTCGAAGGCGGCGATCAGCCGGGTTTTCGGCGACAAAAGCATGCCGTTGCCGAACACGTCGCCCGACATGTCGCCGACACCGACGACGGTGAAGGACGAGGTCTGGATATCGCGGTTGATCTCGCGGAAATGCCGCTTGACCGCTTCCCAGGCGCCCTTGGCGGTGATGCCCATCTTCTTGTGGTCGTAGCCGGCCGAGCCGCCGCTGGCGAAGGCGTCGTCGAGCCAGAAGCCGTGCTTCTCCGAGATCGCGTTGGCGGTGTCGGAGAAAGTCGCCGTGCCCTTGTCGGCGGCAACCACGAAATACGGATCGTCCTGGTCGCGTCTGATGACGCCGGCTGGCGGGATGACACCGTCGAGCCCGATATTGTCGGTGATCGACAGCAGGCTGGAGACGAAGTTCTTGTAGGCCGAGGTGCCGGCCGCAAAGATGGCGTCGCGGCCGGCGCCCATCGGCAGCTTCTTGGGATAGAAGCCGCCCTTGGCGCCGACCGGCACGATGACGGCATTCTTGACCTGCTGTGCCTTGACCAGGCCAAGCACCTCGGTGCGATAGTCCTGGGCGCGGTCCGACCAGCGCAGACCGCCGCGCGCCACCGGACCGAAGCGCAGATGCAGACCTTCGACCTCGGAACCGTAGACGAAGATCTCCCGCCACGGTCGCGGCGCCGGCAAGCCCTCGACCGCGTGCGAATCGAGCTTGATCGCCAGCGACTGGCCCTTTTCTTTCGTATCGGCAACGAAATGATTGGTGCGCAGCGAGGCTTCGATCAGATTGAGATAGCGCCGAATGATGGTGTCGTCGTCGATGTTGGGAACGTCTTCCAGCGCATCCTTGATCTTGGCCTTGAGGTGCTTTGCCGCCACCACGCCTTCTGTCTCGGCCGTTGGGCCAAGCCGGGCGATGAACAGCGCATGCAGGCCGCGCGCGATGTCGGGATAGCGGTTGAGCGCAGCGGCGATGAAATCCTGGCTTTGCGGAATGCCCACCTGTTGCAGATAGCGGCCATAGGCGCGCAGGATGGTGATCTCGCCAGACCACAGGCCGGCGGTCTGGGCGAGGCCGTTATAGCCGTCATTGTCGACGTCGCCGCGCCAGACGGAGAGGAATGCGTCCTCGAACAGCGCGCCGCCATCGGTCAGGTCGATCGGCTTGCCGTAGCTGTTCTCCAGTTCCATGTCATGAATGAAGACCAAGCTGGACTGGTCATCGCCGACCTCGAAGGTGCGTTCGCTGATGACGCGGAAGCCGATGTTTTCCAGCACCGGCACCCGGCGCGACAGCGCCACGGGACTGCCGTGGTGATAGATCTTCAGCGCCGCCTGGTGCGGCTTCTGCTCGGCGTGGCGATAATAGTCGATGGCGATCGGATTATCGGCGCTGATTTTGGCAATGCGCCGAGCATCGGCCAGCGCCACCGCCGCGCTAAACGAATCGCGGTAGCTTTCCGGCAGCCGCGCGGCGATCGCCTTCAAAGCCTGGTCGCCGCCACTGGCCTCGGCCGCATCGGAAAGGGCGTCCTCCCAGGTACGCACGATGTCGCGGATCGCCGCCTCAATCGTCGCTTGTTCGACCTTCGGCGTCTTGCCGCCGGAGCGGCCGATGATGAAGTGCACGCGCGCCAGCCCGCCCTCGGGGAAGGCCGGGTAATAGGCCGACAGCCGGCCTTCGAATACGGTTTTCAGATACGAGCCGATCTTCTCGCGCACGACGCTGTCGTAACGGTCGCGCGGCACGAAGACGAGGATCGAGACGAAACGGTCGAACTGGTCGGCGCGTACCAGCGCCCGCACGCGCGGCCGCTCGACCAGGCCAAGAATGGCTGCGGCGTGCTTCCTCAGCACCGGCACCGGCACCTGGAACAATTCGTCGCGCGGATAGCTTTCCAGAACATTGATCAGCGCCTTGCCGGAGTGATCGTGCCGGTCGAAGCCGGACTTGGCGATGATGGTTTCGGCCTTGGACCTGAGATACGGGATCTTCATCACCGAGCGCGTGTAGGCGGTCGAGGTGAACAGGCCGACGATGCGCAATTCGCCCGCGAGTGTGCCCTTGGCGGTGTAGGTCTTGACGCCGATATAGTCGAGATAGATGCGGCGGTGCACGGAAGACTTGGCATTGGCCTTGGTGACGATCAAGGGCTCCGGCCCATGCAGGAAGGCGCGGATCTCCGGCGTCGTCGTCACCGCTTCGGTGCCGCGCCTGAGCACCAGCACGTCGGGGTCGGACAGGATGCCGAGGCCAGGCTTTTCAGCGCGCTCCAGCGTGCCGCTTTCCTCGCCGCCGGTGTATTTGAACTCGCGCATGCCAAGGAAGGTGAAATTGTCGTCGCGCAGCCACTCCAGGAAGGCGAGGGCCTCGGCAACGCTCTTCTTGTCGAGCGGCACGGCCGTATAGCGGAATTCCGAGATCGCCTGATCGAGGCGGGCCAGCATCGGCCTCCAGTCGTGAACGGCGGCATGAACCTGGCCAAGGATCTTGCGCAGCCGCTCGCTCAATCCGCTCGCCTGCTCGGATGTCAGCCGCGGGATGTGGACATGGATGACGCTCAGCCGGTCGTGGCTGCCATCGTCCTTGGCGAAATTGCCGTCGCCGAGGATTTCTTCCACGCCGCCCTTGCCGTGGCGCACCACGATAACCGGATGAGTGACCAGGGTCGGTTCGCCCGATGTCTCGGTGATCTCGCCGAGGATGGAATCGAACAGGAACGGCATGTTGTCGTTGACGACTGTGACAACCGTCATCGGGCGGCCGTCTCGCACAACGCCCGAATCGGCATCGACGGCGACGACGCACTCGCCTTTCCTGTGAGTGGCGACTGCCTGGCCGGCGAGATCGGCGGCACGTTCCAGGTCGGCCACATCGTAGGGAGCAATGTCTTCAGCCGGCGCGCGGGCGAGCAGATAGTCCGCAAGCCTGGCTGGCATTTCCTCCGCTCTAATCGCTGCCGTGGCTTTTTTCTTCGGCTTGCTCGCGGATTTCACGCTGGCCATGACGCAATTCCCTCCCGTCAATGCTTTTACGACTATGGTAGCAGATGACCGCTGTTTGGCGACAAAGGTTTGACGGCTTGCCAAGAATTATCGGAATTTGGCGACAAGATGCCGCGCAACGAGGAGAAATGACCCATGACCGGCAAAATCACCGCGCTTGACCTTGGCCAGGCAGAGCTGAGCGACGCGACAAAAGCCTATTTCGCCAAATGCGAGGAGAAGCTCGGCCTCGTCCCCAACGTGCTCAAGGCCTACGCCTTCGACGACAAGAAGCTGCGCGCTTTCACCGACATGTACAACGATTTGATGCTGGGTGATTCCGGCCTCTCGAAGCTGGAGCGCGAGATGATCGCGGTCGTCGTCTCCTCGATCAATCATTGCTACTATTGCCTGACCGCGCATGGCGCGGCGGTACGTCAGCTGTCCGGCGACCCGGCGCTCGGCGAAATGATGGTGATGAATTCCCGCGCCGCCGATCTTTCGCCCAAGCAGACCGCAATGCTCGAATTCGCCGTCAAGCTGACGGAAGAACCGGCTAAGATCGTCGAGGCCGATCGGGCCACCCTTCGCAAGGCCGGCTTCACCGACCGTGACATCTGGGACATCGCCTCGACATCAGCCTTCTTCAACATGTCGAACCGGGTGGCTGCGGCAATCGATATGCGGCCGAACGACGAATACCACGCCATGGCACGGTGAGGCGCGGCAGCTGGGCCAGGTCGAGCGTTATATTAGCAGTTTCGCATTCTCGTTGCTTGTTTGCCGGTTTGGTCCGATGATCGGCAGGCGGCATGACCGCATGCCGGTTCGATGCCGCTCACCAAGGGAGGAGAACATGGCGAAGTATCTCTACGTCTATCATGGCTCGGGCAAGATGCCGACCGACGAGGCCGAGCGGAAAGCCGCAATGGACGCCTGGAACGGCTGGTACGGCAAGCTCGGCTCGGCCGTGGTCGACGGCGGCAATCCGGTCGGCATGTCGAAGATGGTGCTGCCCGGCGGCAAGGTCGAGAACAATGGCGGCAGCAATCCGACCGCGGGCTACACGATCGTCGAAGCGAAAGACATCGACGAAGCCGTCGCCAAGGCCAAGGATTGCCCGATCCTGATGGATCCGGGTTTCAGCGTCGAAATCGCGCCGATCATTGAAATGATGTGACGGGTTAGGACCGCGCCGCGATCGCGGCCGCCGCGCCGGCCATCGTCGTCGCGCTGACACGGTTGGCGATCTTCATGGCGCGCTTGCTTTTCAAAAGCTTGCGCGCCTGTGATGCAGCGAGCACCCAGGCGAGATCGATGGCGACCAGCACCACGGCCATGGTCGCCGTCAGCTCGACCCAGCCGACAATGCTGACCGAAGCGAGGTCGATGATGGTCGGCAGCAGCGCCAGGTAGAACATCATGATCTTGGGATTGCCGAGCGTCACCGCCATGCCGGCAAAGAACAGCTTTGCCGGAGAATCCTCGCGCGGCATCTCGCCCTCTTTCGCGTCGACAGGGGCGGTCCACATCTTCCAGGCGAGATAAGCGAGATAGGCAACGCCGACCCATTTCACCACGACGAAGGCGAAATGGAAGGTCTGCGCCACGACAGCCAGGCCGAACACCGCCAGCGACAGCCAGATGCCCTCGCCGATCCACATGGCGAGCAGGAACGGGAACACGTCGCGAAATCCTTTCGAGATGACGCGGGCGACAAGCGCCGCGATCGATGGCCCGGGCGAGCCCGCGGCAACGAACAGAGCGGCGGCGAAGATGAGCAGCGAGGTGAGGTGCATAACCGGGTCTCTGGTTGAAAACCTTCGATTTCGGATATTAGCGCAAGTGGCTCGGCTGCGGTAGCACCGACAAAAGACCCTTGTCGGTCCAGCATCTCGCGGCTAGAAAGGCCGCCGCGAAACAATTTCGAGCTTCACTTTGCCTACGTAACCGCCGGTCTCGCCAACTCCCCCGACACAAGCATGACACCGCGTTCGCGGTGTCTGTTTTCGTTTTCCATGTGTTCTTCTGGGCGGCGGTTCGAGACCGGTTTGGCACTGCTGAACCGCGTCGCGCGGCTTTTGCCCGTGACACCCGATTTCCAAAAACCGCAGCTTCTCGCCACGCCGTGCCCGCATGGGCATCTCGACATCGCCGGCCTGATGAACTTCCCGACGGGAAGGGCTTATCGGCATGTCTGGACCACTGCGTATCCATTGGACGATCGCACCCAAAACCCCACCTCGGCCGCTCATCAACTGCAATCGCTGCGGCACTGTGAAGGCCTATTGCAGCAGCGGGAAATTCCGCGTCAACGCCAATGGCAAACGCATCGACGTGTGGCTGATCTATCGCTGCATCGACTGCGACAACTCCTGGAATTTCGGCATTTTCGAGCGCTGCAACCGCCGCGACATCGACCCGGCGCTGCTGGCGGCACTCGAAAGCAACGATCCTGCACTCGCTCATCGTCATGCCTTCGATGTAATCGCGTTGCGCAACCGGATCGGGCGCGTCGAGGAGTTCTCCGATGTCAGCGTTCACAAGCGCAGGCTCGGCGACACCAGGGAAGCCGCGACCGTGTTGGAAATCCAGCTTGGGCTCGAAATGCCGACATCGCTGCGACTCGACCGGCTGCTCGCCGGCGAACTTGGCATCTCGCGATCACGGCTTCAGGCACTGGAGGAGAAGCGGCTGCTCATCGTTGACCCGGATGGAGCAAAGGCCCTGCGCAAGCCGGCCCGCGCGGGAATCGCGATCCGCATCGATCTGGCCGGCGAGACCGATCGGCAGGCCATCATCGCGGCTGCCGGTGAGTGAACGAAGAAGGGGCGGAACACTGGTTGCTCCGCCCCTCTCGATTGTTGGAAAATGTAGAGAGCTTACGCCGCGCCGACCGCCTTGGCCGACTTCTCGAAGCGCTTGCGCTCGTTCGGATCGAGATAGAGCTTGCGCAGACGGATCGTCTTCGGCGTCACCTCGACCAGCTCGTCGTCCTGGATCCAGGCCAGAGCCTTCTCCAGCGTCATGCGGATCGGCGGCGTCAGCTTCACGGCCTCATCCTTGCCGGCGGCGCGGATGTTGGTCAGCTTCTTGCCCTTGAGCACGTTCACTTCGAGATCGTTGTCTCTGGAGTGGATGCCGATGATCATGCCCTGATAGACCTTGACGCCGGGATCGATGACCATCGGACCGCGGTCTTCCAGGTTCCACATGGCGTAGGCCACCGCCTCGCCCTGCTCGTTGGAAATCAGCACGCCATTGGTGCGGCCCGGCAATTCGCCCTTGTAGGGCTCATAGGCATGGAAAAGCCGGTTCATCACGGCGGTGCCGCGCGTGTCGGTCAACAGTTCCGACTGATAGCCGATCAGGCCACGGGTCGGCGCGTGGAAGACGATGCGTTGGCGGTTGCCGCCGGATGGGCGCAGTTCGACCATCTCGGCCTTGCGCTCGGACATCTTCTGCACGACGACGCCGGCATGCTCCTCGTCGACGTCGATGACGACTTCTTCGACCGGCTCGAGCAGGTCGCCATTCTCGGCCTTCTGCATGACGACGCGCGGACGCGACACGGCAATCTCGAAACCCTCGCGGCGCATCGTCTCGATCAGCACGGCCAGTTGCAATTCGCCGCGGCCGGAGACGAAGAACGAATCCTTGTCAGGCGATTCCTCGATCTTCAGCGCGACATTGCCTTCGGCTTCGCGCAGCAGGCGGTCGCGGATGACGCGGCTGGTCACCTTGTCGCCTTCGGTGCCGGCCAGCGGACTGTCGTTGACGAGGAACGACATGGTCACGGTCGGCGGATCTATCGGCTGCGCATGCAGCGGTTCGCTCACGCTCAGGTCGCAGAACGTGTCGGCGACGGTGCCCTTCGACAGGCCGGCAATGGCGACGATGTCGCCCGCCTGCGCTTCTTCGATCGGCTGGCGCTCGAGGCCGCGGAAGGCCAGTATCTTGGAAATACGGCCGGTTTCGATCTGGGTGCCGTCATGGTGCAGCACCTTGACCGGCTGGTTGGCCTTCAGCGTGCCGCTCTCGATGCGGCCGGTGATGATGCGGCCGAGGAACGGATTGGCTTCCAGGATGGTGCCGATCATGCGGAACGGGCCTGGATGAACGGTCGGCTCCGGCACATGCTTGATGACGAGGTCGAACAGCGGCGCCAGTTGCTGGTCCTTCGGTCCTTCCGGATTTTCCGAAACCCAGCCATCGCGGCCTGAACCGTACAGAATCGGGAAGTCGAGTTGCTCGTCGGTGGCGTCGAGCGCGGCGAAAAGATCGAACACCTCGTTGACCACCTCGACATGACGGGCGTCCGGACGGTCGATCTTGTTGATGACGACGATCGGCTTCAGGCCGACCTTGAGCGCCTTGCCGACGACGAACTTGGTTTGCGGCATCGGCCCTTCGGCTGCGTCGACCAGCACGATGGCTGAGTCCACCATCGACAGGATGCGTTCGACCTCACCGCCAAAATCGGCGTGGCCGGGGGTGTCGACGATGTTGATGCGGGTATCCTTCCAGTCGACCGAAGTCGCCTTGGCCAGGATGGTGATGCCGCGTTCCTTTTCGAGGTCGTTGGAATCCATGGCGCGCTCGGCGACGCGCTGATTGTCTCGGAAGGAGCCGGACTGCTTCAAAAGCTGGTCGACCAGGGTGGTCTTTCCATGGTCGACGTGCGCGATGATCGCGATATTACGGATTTTCATGTTCTGGTCTCGGAAGCGTTGCAGGCAGCAGGCCAAAAGGCGCTGCCTCTTTCGGTTGCGCGGCTCATACAGGGTTTTTCGCAGTTGCGAAAGAGGAGGAGCGTCACCAAATACTCATCAAATCTTAAGCATCTGCGTGTGAGATGATTTTGTTAACCAAGGCGGGAACCCTTTGGGGCCCGGGCAGTTCAAACGTCATGACCGATAAACTCAACCGATTCTGGCCGCTCATCGCGTCCGTTGCCTTCGCCGTCCTGCTGGCCGCCAACGCCGCGCAGTCGGCGGCGACGATGAAGGAATCACGGCCTGCCTTGCCGTCGGAGGCACAGTCGGCCGAGCAGATTTTCGCCGACGCACCAGACGGCGTCGACCCGATGGTGACCGGCCCGGTCAGCGCCGCTTTCAAGCAGCGGCAGGACACCGCCAACTGCGACAGCGCCATCTGGCCGAATATCCCCATGGTCTGCTACCCGGACTAGTCGGCGCTTCCCGCCCCGTCTTGCCAGCTTCGCTTTGCGAAGCCGCCGCGCCGACCCTCCCCACAAGGGGGAGGGGAAAGCGCGCTTATGCCGAGCGGACCGGGTCGAGCGTCACCTTGTAGAGTTCGTTGTCGTCGCGATCCATCAGCCGCACCGTCATCTGCTCGCTGGCGCCTGAGATATCGACCAGCCCGAAGAATTGCAGACCGGCCGAGGGCGGCAGGTTCTGTCCCTGTTCGGCGGTCGGCGCCTTGATGAACTTCAGCTCCGGACCGAACGTCATGTCGAAATCGTTGGGACCGAACGTGCCGGCATGGATCGGACCTGAGACGAATTCCCAGAACGGATTGAACTCCTGGAACTGCGCCTTGTCCGGGTTGTAATAATGCGCGGCCGTGTAATGCACGTCGGCGGTGAGCCAGACGGTGTTGCTGATGCCGGCATTCTTTATGAAGCGCAGCAGGTCGGCGATCTCGAGCTCGCGCCCTTTTGGCAAGCCATTGTCGCCATTGCTGACCGCCTCGGCGCCGACCTTCTTGGCGCCGTCGTCCCACACGATGAGGCCGAGCGGCATGTCGGCGGCGATGATTTTCCAGGTCGCCTTCGAATTCGCCAGTTCGCGCTTCAGCCATTTCGTCTGCTGTTCGCCGAGCATGCGCGATTGCGGCGTCATCTCATCCTGCATGTCGGGACCATTGGGGCCGCGATAGGAGCGCATGTCGAGGAAGAACACGTCGAGCAGCGGCCCATAAGCGATCTTGCGATAGACGCGGCCGGGCTCGGAAGGTTCGTAGCGGATCGTCGTCATCTCGTGGAAAGCCCGCGCCGCGCGGGCCGCCAGCACGTGGATGGATTTTTCCGTGTAGCGGCTGTCGGCGCTGAGATCCTTGGAATCCGACCAGTTGTTCAGCACTTCATGGTCGTCCCACTGGTAGAAAGTCGGGCAGATGGCGCTCAGGCCGAGCACGTTCCTGTCCATCATGTTGTATTTCCACTGGTCCCGGTATTCATCCAGCGTCTCGGCGACTTTGCGCTTGCCGTCGATCAGCACGACGTTCTTCCACTTGCCGCCGCCGGGCAGGTCGACCTCGTCCTTCATGGCGCCGTCGGCATAGATGGTGTCGCCCGAATGCAGGAAGAAGTCGGGCGTGTGCTTGCCGATCGTGGCGTAGGTCTTCATGCCGGTCTCGTCGATGCCCCAGCCCTGGCCGGCGGTGTCGCCGGACCAGGCAAAGCGGATGTCGCGCTTCGAGGCTGGCGCCGTCCTGAAACGGCCGGTGATCGGCTCCGAAACGGCGTTGATGTCGGCGAGATCGGCCGATGTCATGCGGTAGAAGATATCCTGATCGGAAGCGAGGTCGGTGAGCAGCCGCTTGACCGTGTAATCGCTGGCCGGCGACGTATCGAGCGGCGCCAGGCGTGTCGCATTGGCGAAATTCTCCGTTGACGACACTTCGAACATGACGCGCGACGGGCGATCGGTGCGCGTCCACACCATGCCGCTGGTTGCGTCGACATCGCCGGACTGAACGCCATGGGTGAAGGAAGGCCGCTGATTGGCACGCGAATAGTAGGGCAGCGCCAGGCTGGAAACGCCGGCCAGGCCAACGGCGCCGGCGGAAGTGACAAAAGCGCGGCGGGTCATCGAAAGCTTGTTCATGGCTGTCTCCTGGATGGCTTGAACGGTGCCACCAAAATCCAGCGTCAATGTTTCAGGCGCATATCGGGATGATGAAGGTTTTCTGACGATTAACAGGCGGGTGGGCGTTTGCGCGGACGGCAAAGCTGCCGATCTCCCCCACGAGGGGGGAGATTGCAGCTTGGCCGGTAGCGCCTCTCCCTAAGCCGCTTGCGGCTCCGGATCGAACGCCGGCTTGCTGGTGTTGATCAGCAGCGAGATACAGGCGGCGGCGATTGCCGTCATGCCGGCGATCAGGAACGCCAGTTCGTAATTGCCCTGCAACTCGCGCATGGTGCCGCCAAAGGCGGCGGCAGCGGCCGCACCGATCTGGTGCCCGGCGACGATCCAGCCGAACACGATCGGCCCGCTGCGGTCGCCGAACGCCTCGTTGGCGAGCCGCAGCGTCGGCGGCACGGTGGCGATCCAGTCGAGACCATAGAGCACAGCGAAGATGATCAAGCTGGTCGCCGAGAAGCCGGAATAGGGCAGATAGATCAGCGACAGGCCACGAATGCCATAATAGACGCCGAGCAGCTTACGCGGATCGAAGCGGTCGGTGAGCCAGCCCGACAACGTCGTGCCGATCAGGTCGAAAATGCCCATCATCGACAGCAGACCGGCGGCCTGCACTTCGCCGATGCCCATGTCGCCGCAGAACGCGATAAGATGCGTGCCGACCAGCCCGTTGGTGGTGAAGCCGCAGACGAAGAAGGTGGCGAACAGATACCAGAACACCCGCGTGCCGGCGGCACGGCGCAGCGTCGAGAACGTATGCGCAAGAAAATTGCCCTGTGACGCAGGCGGAGTGGGCGGCACGTCGTCAGCCTCGGCGCCGTAGCGCACCATGCCGATCGATGCCGGCCGCTCCGGCACCAGCAGCCAGACCAGCGGTATCAGGGCAGCGGTCGCGATCGCGACCGCGATGACAACCGGCTGCCAGCCGCCCGACTGCGCCAGAGCGGCGATCAGCGGCAGGAACACCAGCATGCCCGAGGCGCTGGAAGCCGACATCAATCCCATGACAAGGCCGCGATTGGTCTTGAACCAGCGGTTGACGATGGTCGCGCCGAGCACGCTGGCGACAGCGCCGGAACCAATGCCCGAGAACACGCCCCAAGTGATGAACAAATGCCACGGCTTGGTCATCAGCAAGCTGAGCGCCGTGGAGCCCGACATCACCACCAGCGAGGCCAGCAATGTGCGGCGCAGCCCGATGCGCTCCATCAGGGCCGCGGCAAATGGCCCCGTCAGGCCGTAAAGCAGGATGCCGACACCTGCGGCCAGCGAGATGATGTCGCGCCGCCAGCCGAAACTGGTCTCCAGCGGCAGCATCATGACAGAGGGAGCGGACCGCAGACCGGCCGCGACCAGCAGGCTAAGGAAGATGACGCCGACCACGACGAAAGCGTAGCGCTGGCCAAATGGGCGGGATTGAGCTATCATGTTACTGACCGGTACGTTGCAGGTGGAGTATGTATACGTACCGATCGGTAACATTGTCAATCGAGCCACACGATGCCAACGGACAAAAATATTGATCTGACCATCAGCGACGGTCATGCGTCGGCGCCGCCGAAAGCAGCCAAGAAGATCCTCGATGTGGCCTATGACCTGTTCTACCGGCGCGGCATCAGGGCGATAGGCGTCGACGAGATCGTCAAACGTGCCGGCGTCACCAAGCCCAGCCTCTATCGCAGCTTTCCGTCCAAGGATGAACTGGCCGCCTCCTATCTCAGGCAGTACGATCTTGAATATTGGGAGCGTTTCGACGAGGCGGTCGCCGCTCATCCCGGCGAGCCGCGCGCACAGATCAAGGCTTTTCTGACCCGCATCGGCAAGCGCACGCAAGTGGCGGATTATCGCGGCTGCGGCATGACCAATGCGGCGGTCGAATATCCCGACCACAGCCATCCGGCCCGCGTGGTCAGCGAGGCCAACAAGCAGGAACTGCGCCGCCGGCTGCGCGCCATGGCGGCCGCGATGGGCGCGCAAGACCCTGACACGCTCGGCGACGGCCTGCTGCTGCTGATCGAGGGCGCCTATATCAGCGGCCAGCTGTTCGGGCTCGGCGGCCCGGCCCAGGCGGTTGCCCGCAATGCCGACCTGCTGATTGAAGCGAGCTTGAAGAAATAGCGTTTGACGCTACGCTGCAGCGGCTTGCAACGGAGATTGACCGCCATGCGTGCCATTCTGATCCCGCTTGTTCTGGTCGGTCTCGGTCAGGCGGCGCAAGCCGACGGCATTTCCAGCGCCTACACCGATCTGGATTCGAAAACGGACTGCGTGACCTACGCGCAGGCAGAAGAAGGCGACGGCGACTGGGCCGAACTTGCCTGTTCGGGCTATCGCGGCTATCCCGTACTGATCGCCTATGACGACGCGCGTGAATCGCTGTTCTACGGCTTTCCGCCCGGCGGCGACATGACGACGGTCTGGGAAAGCTTTTCCGGCTTCAATTCGTCCGGAGCCAAGATCGAATGGCGCATCGAAACCAAGGGCGACACGGCAGTGCCCTATGCCGCCATCCATCGCCGCTCGATCAGCAATCCCGAGGACGAGAAAAAGCCGACCGAGGTGCTGCTCGTCGCCAAGGTCGGCCAGATGGACGCCCGCGACGGCTGCACCGTCGGCCTGGTGCTGGCCACGGGCAATCCCACCGCCAACGATCAGGCGCGCAAGCTTGCCGACGGCAAGGCACGGACCTTCGCCTGTGGCAAGGACAGGCGCACTGTCATCGGCAACGTGCCGGCTTTCGGCCGGGTGGATAACTAGATCAGTTGCTTAGCACGGAACTTCTGCCACATGCAGGTCGCACACGTTGGGATTGACCGAACGCCTTTGACTTCGTCATCCACGGGCGCAGCAAGGAGCGTAGCGACGCAGCGCAGACCCGAGGGTCCATGCCGCGACATCAACACCGCCGCAGCGGCGCAGAATTTTGTCCCGCCGCTCACGTCACCGAGCGTCACGGCATGGATACCAGGGTCTCCGCGACGCCGCTTCGCGGCTGCTCCGCCCTGGTATGACGAAGTCGCGGGGCCTCGCGAGGCCTAGGCCCTGCGAGGTTGATGCTCCGCAGAGCCTAAGCCCAGCTACTTGCTCGCCTTGGCCCGCTCGATCGCGTCGACGATCATCTTCTTGGCATATTTGGAATCGTGCCAGCCTTCGATCTTGACCCATTTGCCGGGCTCGAGATCCTTGTAGTGCTCGAAGAAGTGCTGCACCTGCTGGCGCGTGATGTCGGGCAGCTGGGTGTATTCGGTAACGTTCTCGTAGCGCAGCGTCAGTTTCGGCGACGGCACGGCGATGATCTTCTCATCCTGGCCGGCATTGTCTTCCATGATCAGCACGCCGATAGGCCTGACGTTGATGACGCAGCCCGGCACCAGGGCGCGCGTGTTGCAGACCAGCACGTCGATCGGATCGCCGTCGCCCGACAGCGTGTGCGGCACGAAGCCGTAATTGCCGGGGTAGCGCATCGAGGTGTGCAGGAAGCGGTCGACGAACAGCGTGCCGGCTTCCTTGTCCATCTCATACTTGATCGGCTCGCCGCCGATCGGCACCTCGATGATGACGTTGACGTCCTCAGGCGGGTTCTTTCCGCTGGCTATGGCTTCGATGCGCATGGCTTAAATCCCTCTCTCGATGGACGATCGATAGCGGGCGGCGCGTCATGGTGCAATGCGGCGAATGGTGCTGGCTGCGATCGGA
Organism: Mesorhizobium sp. M1342; assembly: GCF_040317955.1. Classification (NCBI taxonomy): domain Bacteria; kingdom Pseudomonadati; phylum Pseudomonadota; class Alphaproteobacteria; order Hyphomicrobiales; family Phyllobacteriaceae; genus Mesorhizobium; species Mesorhizobium sp. M1342. The sequence continues at coordinate 21,469 of NZ_JAMYLI010000033.1, forward strand.
AGAGGCGGGCGGCCGAAAAGCCGGGCTGTCATTCCCAGACGAAAGCGACCTTCTTGAGCGCCTTCTGCTCGAATATCTCGACGCCTTCCGCAACGTCGCGGCCGCCGGCGCCGGCATAGAAGGCAAGCGCGTTCTGGTTGTCCTCCAGCGCCCACACCACCATGCCTTTCAACCCGTGATCGGCCAGACGCGCCCTGGCTGCCGCGAACAGGCGGCTGCCGAGCCCGATGCCCTGATATTCCGGGCGCAGGTACAATTCGTAGATTTCGCCTTGCTGGCGCAATTCGCGGGCGCGGTTCTTGCCGATCGTCGCATAGCCGGCGATCTTGCCGCCGATCTCGACCACCAGGACGGTGGCGGCGCGGCGAATCGCATTCGCCCACCAGTCGGTGCCGCGGCGGTTGATCATCGATGTCAGGGTACGGTGCGGAATGATGCCGGAATAGGCGCCGCGCCAGGCCTCCAGATGCACCTCGGCGATGGCACTGGCATCGCGCGGGTCGGCTTTCCGGATGTCGATCGTCAGCGTATTCATGATTTGTTAACCATAAACCCGCATCGCCCGATTGCAAGAGTCCCGGCGGCCCGCCGGCTGCTTTCTCACAGGCGGTCACCACCTAAGACAGGGCCCTCGAAGCTTCACTGGAAGGACTCAGATTTCGACCAAATGGTCGTCGAGTTCGTTGCTGTCGCCCACTGTGACCGGGAAATGCTCGGCCAGTACCGCACCCACCTGCTCGATCGCCTTGACGAAGCCGTCGGCAAGCCGGTCGTCGCCGGCATGCGCGGTAAGGTCGCGCACGACACCGTCCCAGACATGCTGGCCGACCTTGGCGTCGATGCCCGAATCGGCAACCACTTCGGCATAGCGTTCAGCGATCGAGACGAAGACCAGCACGCCGGTGCGCGCCGTGGTGCGGTGGACGTTGCGGGCAAGGAACTGCTTGACCGCGTTGGCGTGCGCCGCCTGGTAGCGCAGCCGCCTCGGCACCAGATGGATGCGCAGGCCTGGCAGCGCCCACAACAAGGCCAGCACGCAGGCAAGCGCCAGGAGCTGGGCGAGTACGAAATGCGGCAGCCGGATCGACAGCCACCAGGCCTCCAGACCGTAGCCGACCGCCAGGCTGACGATCAGCATGCACACGGTCGCCATGAAGGCGGCCGGGAAGAAATAGCCGTCGCTGGCATGGGCCACGACGCAGTAGATCTCGCCGTCGGTTTCCTCCTCGGCGCCGCGGATCGCGGTTGCGATGCGCTCATGATCCTGCGGGCTGATTGGTCGTGTTGCCATGATATGTCTCACCAGCTTCCTGAAGAACCGCCACCACCCGATGAGCCGCCGCCACCGGAAAACCCGCCACCGCCGCTTGACCCCGAAGACCAACCACCACCGGAGCTCCCCGACGACCAGCCGCCCGAAGACGAACCCGTTGTCCAGCCACTGCTGCCCGAGTACCCGCTCGGCCCACGGCCGTAACGAAACGTCATGCCCAGCCATCTGTACACGCCCGGCGACAGCTTCGTGCCGAACATCGGCGGCAGGAACGCCATCGCCAACCCGCCGAAAAACATGGTCGCCCACAGGATCAGGAACACGGCAACGATCGGATCGATGGACGTGCCGTCATCGGCGGTATTGCGCTTGCCTCGCGCTTCCAGTTCTTCGGGATTGCCCTTCAGTACCATGACCATGTCATCGACGGCTTTGCTGATACCGCCGGAGAAGTCCCCGGCGCGGAAGGCCGGCACCATGTCGTTTTCGATGATCAACTTGGTGTGCAGGTCGGTCAGCGTACCTTCCAGCCCATAACCGACCTCGATGCGCATCTTGCGGTCGTTCGGGGCAACCAGCAGGAGCACGCCATTGTTCTCGCCCGCCTGGCCAAGTTTCCAGAAGCGGAACAGGCGGTTGGCGTAGGGCTCGATCTCCTCGCCATCGAGGCTGGGGATCGTCGCGACGACGATCTGGTCGGAACCTTTTGTCTCGAAGTCGGCAAGCTTCCGCGTCAGCTTCGCCTTCGTCGCCGCGTCGATGATGCCGGCATTGTCGACGACACGGCCGGTCAGCGCCGGCAGGTCGGCCGCGTAGGACATGACGCAGGAGAACAGCACGACCGCGGCAATCAGGACAGCCGAGGCGAGGCGGTCGCGTTTCGACAGGCTGATGCTAGGTATCGTCATGCCATCACCAGCTTCCCGACGAGCCGCCGCCGCCGGACGAACCGCCGCCGCCGGAAAAGCCTCCACCGCTGCTTGACCCCGAAGACCAGCCGCCGCCGGAAGTCCCCGACGACCAGCCGCCACTGGAAGATCGCCGGCTTGGCTCGAAGGTCATGCCGAGCCAGCGGTAGCGGCCGGGACCGAGCTTCTGGCCGAAGATCGGCGGCAAGATGGAGACAGCAAGACTGCCGACCATAATGGTTATCCAGATGCCGATGAACACGGTGAAGAACAGGTCGCCGGACTCGAAGGGCGCCTGCTGGTTGCGCTTGCCGCGCGCCTCCAGCTCCTCCGGATTTCCTTCCAGCACCATGATCATGTCGTCTACGGCTTTGCTGATACCGCCGGAGAAGTCCCCGGCGCGGAAGGCCGGCACCATGTCGTTTTCGATGATCAGCTTGGTGTGCAGGTCGGTCAGCGTACCTTCCAGCCCATAACCGACCTCAATGCGCATCTTCCGGTCGTTCGGGGCAACCAGCAGCAGCACGCCGTTGTTTTCCTTCGCCTGGCCGAGTTTCCAGAATCGGAACAGCCGGTTGGCGTAGGGCTCGATCTCCTCGCCATCGAGGCTGGGAATCGTCGCGACGACGATCTGGTCGGAACCTTTTGTCTCGAAGTCGGCAAGCTTCCGCGTCAGCGCCGCCTTGGTCGCGGCATCGATGACGTCGGCATTGTCGACGACGCGGCCGGTCAGGGCGGGGAGATCGGCGGCGATGGCGAGTGGCAGGAAGAGGAAGCTGAGAATGACAGCCAAGAATGTCAGGCTGGCGTTTCTTGGCACCCCCCTCTGTCCTGCCGGACATCTCCCCCGCAAGGGGGGAGATTGGCTGTCATCACTGACGGCTCTTTTCCTGTGATGTTGAAAATTGGCCAATCCGCCAAAGCAGCCGATCTCCCCCCTTGCGGGGGAGATGTCCGGCAGGACAGAGGGGGGTGTGAAGGAACACAAGGTCGACAATGACCAAGCTCACCATGCGTCCTTCATCCGCCCTGCTTGGTGCCGAAATCGACCTTCGGCGGCTGCATCTTGTCTTCGGCGACGGTGAAATTGGCGAAGGGCTCGTTGCCGCGGAACCAGAAGGTCGCCCACAGCACCGAGGGGAAGGTCCTCAGCGTCAGATTGTAGTCCCTGACCGCTTGGATGTAGTCGCGCCGCGACACCGCGATGCGGTTCTCGGTGCCTTCGAGCTGGGCTTGCAGCGCCAGGAAATTCTGATTGGCCTTGAGGTCGGGATAGGCCTCCGAGACCGCGATCAGCCGCGACAGCGCGCTGGTCAGCCCCGCCTGGGCATCCTGAAACTTCTTGAGGGCTTCGGGATCCTTCAGCGTTTCCGGTGTTACCGTGATCTGCGTTGCCTTGGCGCGTGCCTCGACCACCGCGTCGAGCGTATCCTTTTCGTGCGAGGCATAACCCTTCACCGTCTCGACCAGGTTGGGGATGAGGTCGGCGCGGCGCTGATACTGGTTCAGCACCTCGCTCCATGCCGCCCTGGCGTTTTCTTCCGCTGTGGGGATGGTGTTGTAGCCGCAGCCGGCAAGCAGCGGCAGCACGATCGCCATCATCAGGAAGGCGGGCAGCGTGCGGAACGTGGACGGCGAGGCAAGGCGCTGGGCAAACATGATGGGGTCCCTCGGTAGAAGTTGCACGCGAAGCATTACCACAATCAGCGCGCAAGAAAACCGCCCGGGCCGGCAGCCCTCGCCTGGCATGCCCAATGCCGCTGCAAGGCTCTGTGATTGGCCGTACGAACGCGATAAGGTCCTGCAAAACGGGACATCATCATGGCGGAGCGCCAGGACAGCGAGAAGGAATCGCGCCGTATCCTCGAGCGCATCGCGCACGAGACGAATCCGGCGGGCGACTCGTTTGCGGGGCGGGCCGCGAAAGGCATGCACGATCACGTCACCGCGGCCGATGCTGATCGCGCCGATCCGATCGAAGTCTGGGGCACCCGCTTTGGCCGCACGCTCGGCCTGCTGCTGGCGCTGGGCCTGATGGTCTGGCTCGTGCTTTACGTCATCCGGGGCAGTTAGGAATCAAACGACAATGAGCGCCGAACAAACCGACGCGCCGCGTGCGGTCATCGTCATTTCCAGCCATGTCGCGCGCGGCTCGGTCGGCAACCGGGCCGCCGTCTTTGCGCTGGAGACCCTGGGTTTCCCGGTCTGGGCGGTGCCGACCGTCATCCTGCCCTGGCATCCCGGCCATGGACGGGCAACGCGGATCGTACCGCCGCTCGACCAGTTCAAGACGCTGATGGCCGATCTCGAGCGGGCGCCATGGCTGGGTGAAGTCGGCGCCGTGTTGTCCGGCTATCTCGGCGAGGCCGGCCAGGCCGAGGCCGTCGCCTCGCTGGTCGCCGCAGTCAAGGCAAGGACACCCGGCGCCGTCTATATCTGCGATCCGGTGATGGGTGATTCGGGCGGCCTCTACGTGCCCGAGCCCACCGCCATCGCCATGCGCGACCAGCTGATGCCGATCGCCGACATAGCCACCCCCAACCGCTACGAACTGGAATGGATGGCCGGCGCCGCGTTGCCAGACCTGAAATCGGTGATCGCGGCCGCACTCCACGCCGAGCCATCGACCATGCTGGTCACTTCTGCGCCGTCGATGATGATGGGCGGCACCGGCAATCTGCTGCTCGATAGCAGCCAGGCGCTGCTCGCCGAACATCGCCTGATCGACAAGCCGCCGAATGGCCTGGGCGATCTGACGGCGGCCGTCTATCTGGCACGTATCCTGTCCGGCCAGCCGCCGATCAAGGCGCTGCAATCGACGACGGCGGCGGTCTACGAGATCCTGGCGCGCACCGCCAAGCGCGGCGGCGACGAACTGCAGCTCGAAACCGATGCGCAGAGCCTGTCGCATCCGATGGCGATGGTCCAGCTTCGCCACCTCACGCATCCGGGGCGGGGCCGCCGGGCGTGACGTCGACTGAGGCCGTGCTTGTCGGCGTCGACGGCTGCAAGGCCGGCTGGATCGCCGTCCGGCGCGCTTCTGGCATGGCACCGTCGGTCGGTGTCTTTGCAACCTTCACTACCCTGCTCGCATCGCTTCCCACAGATACTGTCATCGCTGTCGACATGCCGATCGGCCTGCCCGACTTTTCGGGCAAGGGCGGTCGCGGCCCCGAGCGCTGGTGCGGCCGCTGCTCGGGGCACGCCAATCCAGCGTCTTCTCGATCCCCTCCCGTGCAGCGCTCTATGCCGATACCGGCGACTTCACCACCATTGAAGCCTGGTATGCCGCTCACATCCGCGCAAGCGAGGTGGCCATGGCCACATCCGACCCGCCGCGTGGCGTCTCGATCCAGGCCTTCGGCATTTTTGCCAAGATTCGCGAGATCGACGCCCTGCTGATCGCGCGACCCGATTTGCGCGGCCGCGTCTACGAATCACATCCGGAAGTCGCTTTCTGCCGCTTGAACGGCGATCAGGCCATGCAACTGCCGAAGAAGATCAAGGGCAGCATCAATCCGGCCGGCATGACGGAACGCAAGGCTCTGCTTTGCCGGCATGGCTATGAGACGGGCTTTCTCGACCAGCCGCCACCGCGCGGCGCAGCCGCCGATGATTTCCTCGACGCGGCCGCAATGATGCTGATCGCCGGTCGCATCGCCAGCGGTGAGGCACGGCCGCTGCCCGACCCGCCGGGCCGCGACAGCTTTGGCATTCCTGTCGCCATCTGGGCGTAACGCTGTTGGCCAAGGTTGCGCTCGATGCATGGCATTTCTAGCCAGCCCTCATAATTCTGCATTGCTCGCGACCGGCTTTTGCCGCTAGAGCCTCTCTAGACCGCAACGAGCTGCCGCATCCAACCCGGAAAGGCTCCAGACGCCGCCCATGTCCCATCTCCCTGAACATCTTCTCGCCGGCTACCGCAATTTCATGAATGGCCGCTATCTCACAGAGAGCGGGCGCTATCGCGATCTCGCTCGGGAAGGCCAGGCGCCGGAGACGATGATCGTCGCCTGCTGCGATTCGCGTTCGGCGCCCGAGGCGATCTTCGACGCCGGGCCCGGCGAACTCTTCGTGCTGCGCAATGTCGGCAATCTGGTGCCGCCCTATGCTCCCGACGGCGAGTTCCATTCGACCTCGGCGGCGCTTGAATTCGCCGTGCAGAGCCTCAAGGTCAAGAACATCGTCGTCATGGGCCATGGCCGCTGCGGCGGCATCCGTGCAGCGCTCGACACCAATTCAGCGCCGCTTTCGCCGGGCGACTTCATCGGCAAGTGGATGAGCCTGATCGCGCCGGCGGCCGAAACCGTCTCCTCCAGCACCTTCATGACCGCGTCGGAGCGCCAGACCGCGCTGGAGCGCATCTCGATCCGCTATTCCATCGCCAATCTCCGGACCTTTCCCTGCGTCTCGATTCTCGAGGGCAAGGGGCGACTGTCGCTGCATGGGGCCTGGTTCGATATCTCGACCGGCGAACTCTGGACGATGAACAAGGAGACCGGCGATTTCGAACGGCCGGAGCTGGGATGAACACAGCGGCGCGCAAGGTGGTGAACATCCGGTCGATCGTCTTGACGGCGGCCGCGCTGCTGATCGCGATTATTGCCGCCCGCGCCGATGATCGTGCCCTCATCAGCCGCTGGTATTCGGCGCTGCTGGTCGCCGACCGCACCGAACTGTCCGACCTGCTCGCCGACGATGTCCACATCAAGCTGGACGACCTCGGCATCGTGCAAAGCAAGCAGGAATTCATCGCTTCGATAGACGAGTGGAAAGGTGCGGTTGCCGGTGCGGCAATCCGGCACAGGGTCGAGAAAAGCGAAGGCGGCGTCACCACAGTGGTCGCCTGCTACGATTTCCCCAACAACGACATGCTGATGCACGAAACCTTCGCGGTAAGCGACAACCGCATCACCGCCAGTTCGCAAGCCACGATCGCCGAGAACTGCGACGGCTTCTGAGGCCGATATCGGCCAAATCCGCATATTGCGGGCCCGCCAGCCGCGCCCTACATCGGGTACCACCCACCTGCCTGCCCTCACCAGCGAAAGACTGTCCATGCCTTCCACGAAAGCCGTCGACCTCGCCGCCCATCCGCTGACCGCGTGGCAAGGGCCGCTCGGCCTGCCCGATTTCACGCGCATTGGCGACGGCGACTTCTCCCCGGTCTTCGACGCGGCGCTGAAGGCGCACGAGGCCGAGATCGAGGCGATCGCCGGCTGCAAGGATGCGCCGACCATCGAGAACACGCTTGCCGCGCTGGAACTCGGCGGCGAAGCGCTCGACCGCGTCTCGTCGATCTTCTGGTGCCGCGCCGGCGCCTACACCAACGAGACGATCCAGGCGCTGGAGCGCGACATCTCGCCGAAAATGTCCAGGCATTTCTCGGCGATTTCGATGAATGAGCGGCTGTTTGCCCGCATCGACGATCTCTACCAGCGCCGCGAGAGCCTGAAGCTCGACGCAGAGACCCTGCGGGTGCTGGAAAAGACCTGGAAGGGCTTCGTCCGTTCCGGCGCCAAGCTCGACGCCGACGGCAAGAAACGGCTGGCACGCATCAGCGAGGAATTGTCCTCGCTCGGCACGGCTTTCGGCCAGAATGTGCTGGCCGACGAGCGCGACTGGGCGCTGTTCCTCGATGACGCCGACCTTGCCGGCCTGCCGGATTTCGTGAAAAGCTCCATGGCCGAGGCCGCCGAAATGCGTGGCCAGAAGGGCCGCTATGCCGTCACTCTGTCGCGCTCGATTTATGAGCCGTTCTCGACCTTCTCCGAACGCCGCGACCTGCGCGAGATCGCCTTCCGCGCCTTCACCATGCGCGGCCAGAATGGCGGCACCACCGACAACACGAACGTGGTGCGCGACATGCTGCGCCTGCGGGCCGAAAAGGCAAAGCTGCTCGGCTATGCCTCCTTCGCCGCGCTGAAGCTCGATGACACCATGGCCAAGACGCCGAAGGCGGTACACGCGCTGCTCGATCCGGTGTGGGAGAAGGCGCTGGAGAAGGCAGCAAGCGACCAGATCGAATTGCAACGGTTGGCGACGGAGGCCGGCAGCAACGAAAAATTCGCTGCCTGGGACTGGCGTTTCTACCAGGAGAAACTGCGCGCGGAAAAATTCGCCTTCGACGAGGCGGAACTGAAGCCCTATTTGCAGCTCGACCGCATCATCGACGCTTGCTTCGATGTGGCGACACGGTTGTTCGGCATCACCTTCGAAGAGAAAAAGGGGATCGCGGCCTGGCATCCGGATGCCCGCGTCTTCGTGGTGAAGAATGCCGATGGCAGCGAGCGCGGCCTGTTCCTGGCCGACTATTTCGCCCGGCCGTCAAAGCGCTCTGGCGCCTGGATGAGCGCGTTGCAATCCGGCTACAGGCTCGGCCACGGTGCGAGCCCGGTCATCTACAACATCATGAACTTCGCCAAGCCGCCGGCCGGCGAGCCGGCGCTGCTGTCGGTGGACGAGGCGAAAACGCTGTTCCACGAATTCGGTCATGCTCTGCACGGCATGCTGACCGACGTCACCTGGCCCTCGGTTTCGGGCACCTCCGTCAGCCGCGATTTCGTCGAACTGCCCTCGCAGCTCTACGAACATTGGCTGACCGTGCCGGCGGTGCTGGAAAAGCACGCGCTGCATGTGAAGACCGGCAAGCCGATGCCCAAGGCGCTGCTCGACAAGATGCTGGCCGCGCGCACGTTTGGCGCCGGCTTCGCAACGGTAGAATTCACCGCCTCCGCCTTGATGGACATGGCCTACCATGCACGGCCTGATGCCCCGCAGGAGCCACTTCGTTTCGAGGCCGAAACGCTTGCGAAGCTTGACATGCCGGATACCATCGCGATGCGCCATCGCACCCCGCATTTCGGCCACGTCTTCTCCGGCGAAGGCTATTCGGCCGGCTATTATTCCTACATGTGGTCGGAAGTGCTCGATGCCGACGCTTTCGCCGCCTTCGAGGAGACCGGCGACCCCTTCAACCCGGCGCTCGCCGAACGGCTGCGCAAGAACATCTACGCCGCCGGTGGTTCGAAGGATCCGGAGGAGCTTTACACGGCGTTTCGCGGCAAGATGCCGTCGCCGGAAGCGATGATGGTCAAGCGCGGGCTGGTATAGCACCGAATAATCTCCCCCCTCGAGGGGGAGATGGCCGCGAAGCGGCCAGAGGGGGTCGGTCCGACCGGGCTCGACCTCCCGCGGCAGAAGAAGGTTGGCGCTTCACGCGCGACGACCCCCTCTGTCGCCTTCGGCGACATCTCCCCCGCAAGGGGGGAGATTACCCAGCCACCTTCCACGGATCCGCAATCCTTGGCCACACCGGCCGCGTCAGCTTCTTGTAATCGGTCACCGCCGGATTGCTGGGATATGAACTTGGCGCCGAGACATAGATGATCTCGGCGGCGATCGGCTCGAAGCCGGCGTAGAAATGGTTGGTCGACTTGATCAGCAGCACGTCCTTGGCCAGCGGATCGACGCCGATGTTGGAAAAGATATCCGGCTCGAAGGTCTGCGTGCGATTGGTGTTGAGGATGATGTCTACCTCGGTGCCTTCGAGGCGGACCAGCGCCGTCGGCCCGAGCGTCACCCGGCTTGGCCCGAAACTCTGCCAACCCTCCGGAACCGCCTTCAGCACGCGCACGCGCGCGTCGATCGGCTCGCCGGCCTGCGGCCCGGCCTTGCCGCCGAAGCGCAGGTTGATGACCGCGCCCTCGCCGGCCGCCAGGCAGAAGGTGACGGCGATCGGATCCCAGATCGTCGCCACGCCGAATTTGTCCAGGCTACGCGCCAGCATCTGGCGCAGCACGAAGGTGCCGTCGCCGGGCACACCGCCGCCGGGATTGTCCCAGATATCGGCGATGACCACCGGCTTGCCCGGATTCTCGGCGCGCACGGCCAGCGCCCGATCGATGCCGTCGGCGGCGCTCAGCATCGTCATCGCCGTCTTTTCGCGCAGCGCGTAGAGTTCCCGCCCGAGCCGTTCCGCCAGCGCGTCGCCCTTGGCCTTGTCATTGTCGGTGACGACCAGGATGCGCGTGCCCATCTCGGCCACGTCGGCCGCCATGAAGCCGTGGATGACGGAGACCGACAGCACGCCGTCCTTGCCGTGCAGCGCCTTGATCCGGTCGACGAAAGAGCGCATCGGCTCGCGGCTGGTCGGCAGGACCTGGATCATGCGGCAATCGAAGGTCGAGATGACCGGCTTGATCTCGCCCCTCGCCGCCGCAAGCCCAAGCTCGACGACGTGTTCGCCGCGCTCATAGAAATCGGTGTGCGGAAATTCGAGGAAGTAGGCGAGGATGTCGGAGGCCGCCACGCGCTTCGGTGTCAGATGGCTGTGCGGATCGAGTTCCACGGCGATCACCACCTCCGGCCCGACCATTGCGCGAACCCGTTCGAGCAGGTCGCCTTCGCAGTCGTCATAGCCTTGCGCCACCATGGCGCCATGCAGGCCGAGGATGACGGCATCGACCGGCAACGCTGCCTTGAGCTGGCCAAGGATCTCGTCGCGCAGCACCTCATAGGTCTGCCGCTGCACCAGCCCGCCCGGCTCCGCCCAGGTGGCGGTGCCCTCGATGACATCGAGGCCTTCGGCTACAGCGCGCCGGCGCAGGACAACCATCGGCGAGGAGCACAGCGTCGGTGTTTCCGGATGTTTGCCGGGCCCGGCATAGAAGGCCATCTCGAACGAGGCCCTATCGGTCGGCACCGGCGAGAAGGTGTTGGTTTCCGTCGCCAGCGAGGCGGTGAAAATACGCATGAAAGCTCCGTCCGTGAATAGGCGCTATTTGACCGCCCCGAGTGCCAGCCCGCGAACGAGGTAGCGCTGCAGCCAGATGAACAGGATGGCCACCGGCAAGGTCGCCAGCAGCGTCGCGGCCATGACGTGATGCCATTCGATGGTGTAGCGGCCGGCGACCAGCGAGAACACCTGGATCGGCAGCGTGTAGCTTTCCTGGCTGCGCAGCATGGTGAGCGCCACGACGAATTCGTTCCAGGCGTTGATGAAGGTGAAGATCGCGGTCACCGCGATCGCCGGCAGGCACAGCGGCAGGAACACCTTGCGCAAGGTCAGCCAGCGACCGGCGCCTTCCATCCAAGCGGCTTCCTCGAGATCGCGCGGGATGGTGTCGAAATAGCTCTGCAGCATCCACACCGTGAAGGCGACGTTGAAGGCCATGTAGATGAAGCCGAGCGCCGTCGTGCTTTCGACCAGGCCCCAGGCGGCCATCAGCCGGAACAGGCCGAGCACCAGCACTATCGGCGAGATCATCTGCGAAATCAGCAGGAACTGACGCAAGGCGCCGTAGCCGGCAAAGCGGAAGCGCGACATTGCGTAGGCCGCCGGAACCGAGATCAGGATGGCGCCGACGGTGGCGATCACAGACACGTAGAGCGAATTGAGCAACGCCTGGCCAAAGCCGGTCGCCACCCACATGTCGGAGAAATTCGACCAGCGGAATTCGCTCGGCCACCAGGTCGGCGACAGCACTTCCGGCCTCGGCTTGACCGCGGTCAGGAACATCACGGCGAAGGGAAAGAGCGTCACCACGATCAGCGGCGCCAGCAGCAGCCACGCGATGACGGAACGCTTGAGCTTGCTCGTCATGCGCGTTGCTCCCGCATCGCCAGCCGCACATAGATCATGGTGAAGACCAGCAAAATGGCGAACATCACCAGCGACACCGCCGATGCCTCGCCGAGCTTGCCGATGCGGAAGGCCAGCTTGTAGAGATGGGTGACCAGGATATCGGTCGAATTGGCCGGCCCGCCTTGCGTCATCACCCAGATGATCGGGAAGGAATTGAAGACATAGATGGTGTTGAGCACGATGGCGATGTTGATGAACGGTTTCAGGAGCGGAAAGGTGATTTCGCGGAACTGCTGCAGCGGCGTCGCCCCTTCGAGCGCCGCCGCCTCGTAGAGATCGTCCGGAATCGACGACAGCCCGCCGAGAAAGATCGTCGTCGTGAACGGCACCGTCACCAGGATGCCTATCAGCACCTGCATCGGGAAAGCGGTCTCGGCACTCGCCAGCCACTGGATGTTGTGGTCGATGAGACCGAGGCCGATCAGCGCGGAATTCAGCATGCCGCTTTCGCCGCTCAGCGCCCAGCGCCAGACCACCGCGGTCATGGTCAGCGACACCGCCCAGGGCAGCATGATGATGACGCGGGCGATGCCGCGGCCATAGAAATCGGTGTTGAGGATCATCGCCACCGGGATCGACAAGAGAAGCGCACCGCCGACCACCATCACCGTCCATTGGCCGGTGCGCCAGAGCGCGGCCGTGAAATCGGGATCGGCAGCGAGTGCCGCGAAATTGGCGAAGTCGTTGAAGTCGCGAAGCTGGCCGAAGCGGCTGACCTCATGCGTCGAGATCTGGATCAGGTCCCAGACCGGCCAGAAGATGACCACCGCCGCCAGAAACAGGCTGGGCAAGGTCAGGAGATAGGGCAAGAAACGATTTTGCATCTGCTGGCCTGCAACCTCGGTGCGCTGGATCAGAAGGTCTGCTTATGCGAATTTCGGATCCGCCGCACCGGGCCGGGAACCAAGGGGTGGCGCGCCCCGCCTGAGTGGAGCGCGCCACGGGCGCAGGGAGATACGCCCTATTTCTTCAGCACGGTGTTGGCCTTGGCGGCTGCGTCCTTCAAGCCCGCCTCGGGGTCGCCGCCGAGATAGATCTTCTGCATGGCGTCCGACGTGATCTGGGCGACTTCTTCCCAGCCCGGAATGACCGGCGCGAAGCGGGCGTCGGGCAGGAGTGCGGTGAACGCTGCCAGATCGGCATTGTTGACGTAGTAGTCCATCTTGGCCTCTTCCTTGTTCACCGGCAGGAAGCCCTCGCCTTGCGTGAACTTGGCGCGCTGCTCCGTGGTGAACAGGAAATCGAGCAGCTTCCAGGCTTCGTCCTTGTTCTTGGAGTTCTTAAACATGATGATGGAATCGGTCACGCCATAAGTGCCGCGCGCGCCGGTCGGTCCGGCGGGAATGGCCGCCACGCCGTATTTCAGGTTCGGCGCCTCGTCCTTGATCTGGTTGGACAGGAACGGTGCGGTGATCATCATTCCGACCTTGCCCTGCTTGAACAGGTTCTGCACGTCCTCGCGGTTGTTGGAGGTGACGCCGGGTTCGGTCAGGCCTTCGTCGATCATCGACTTGTAGAGCTTGGCGGCTTCAAGCGCACCTGGCGTGCTCAGGCCCGAAGTGCCGTCCTTGTTGAGGATCTCGGTACCCTGCGACCACATCGCATAATAGTAATAGACGTCGGTCTCGATCTCCTTGCCCTGCAGGCCGAAGCCGAACGTGCCGGCCCCCAACGCCTTGATCTTGCGCGCATCGTCCTGCAGCTCGGTCCAGGTTGCCGGCGGCTTGGCGATGTCGGCTTTCTCGAACAGCTCCTTGTTGTAGTACATGGCGCGCGCCGAGGCCGCGATCGGCAGGCCGTAGGTCTTGCCGTCCATGATCGAGGGCGACAGGAAGGTATCGATGAAGCGGTCCTTGAAGTCGGGTTTGATGTAGCCGTCGAGCGGCTCGGCGACATCCTGCTGGACGAAGTCGATCAGCCAGCGCGTGCCGATGATCGACAGATCGGCATTGGTGCCGGCGGTGATGTCGGTGGTCAGCTTCTGCAGCAGCACATCCCACGGCACCACTTCGAACTTGACGGTGATGCCGGGGTTCGCCGCCTCGAATTCCTTCTTGACGTCGGCGAAATAGGGAGCAGTCTTGGCGCTGTACTCGGCCACGGTGACCCGCACCTCGCCCGCATCCGCCTGCGCCGCAATTGCCAGCGTGCTCATTCCGGCCATCAGGCCGACAGTCCATTTTGCAAGGCTCATTTGATCTCTCCCATTTTGATTTTGCGCCTGCGCGCCTCTTCGTTGCCGGAGCAGAAGATTATGTGACTTTCCTACATTATCGATGATTTGAAGGCTTGCAAGCGGATTATTTTGTTGCTTAATTACATTTACGGGCCTAGGCCTTGCACGGTCTGTCAGAACTCCCGGAGGATGACGCACGGTGGTTTCGCAATCCGAGTTCGAAGGCAGGGCCAAGTTCGAAGGCAGGACCGAGTTCGAGGGCAAGACTGTCGTGGTGACGGGTGCTGGCGGCGGCCTCGGCACGGCGATCGTGGCGCTGATGGCGCAAAGGGGCGCCAGGGTCATAGGCTGCGACCAGTCGAGCGAGGCGTTGAAGAGCCCGCATTTTGCCTCCCGCCACGTCTTCGATCTTCTCGACAAGGCGTCGATAACCACGGCGATCGCTGCGATCCTCGACCGCGATGGCGTGCCCGACATTCTCATCAACAATGCCGGCTGGACACGCGCAGAGACGATTTCGGCGCTCGATCCCAACAGAATAGAGCAGGAACTCGACCTCAACCTGACCGGCGTGATGAACTTCGCCGACCCGCTGGTCAAGGCGATGGCCGGCCGCGGCTCCGGCAGTGTCGTCTTCATCTCGTCGGTCAATGCCATCGCGCATTTCGGCAATCCCGCCTATGCCGCGGCCAAGGCCGGCATCAACGCTTACGCCAAGGCGATCGCCGTCGAACTCGGCCGCAGCGGCCTGCGCGCCAATGTCGTCTGCCCCGGATCGATCCGCACCGCCGCCTGGGACCACCGCCTTGCCAAGGATCCCGAAATCCTCGGCAAGCTGCAGCGGCTCTATCCGCTCGGCCGCATCGTCAACGCTTCGGAAGTCGCGGAAGCCGTCGCTTTCCTTGCGTCCGATCGCGCATCGGGAATAACAGGCGTGGTGATGCCCGTGGACGCGGGGCTGACCGCCGGTTGCCTGCCATTCATCGACGACATTCTGGGAGCGTGACCATGACCGACGTCGAATTTCGCGACCTGTCGAAATCCTTCGGGCAGCACAAGATCCTCGAGAACATCAGCCTCGATATCAAGAGCGGCGAGTTCGTCGTCCTGGTCGGCCCGTCCGGCTGCGGCAAGTCGACCTTGCTGCGCATGCTGGCCGGCCTGGAGACGATCACCTCCGGCGACCTGTTGATCGGCGGCGTGCGCGCCAACGCGCTGCCGCCGCAGCAGCGCAACATCGCCATGGTGTTCCAGTCCTATGCACTGTTTCCGCATCTGAAGGCATCTGACAATATCGGCTTTGGCCCGAAGATACGCGGTGAGACGCGCACGGTGGTCGACGAGAAGGTCAAGAAGGCGTCCGGCGTCCTTAATCTCTTCTCCTATCTCGACCGCTATCCCCGCCAGCTGTCGGGCGGCCAGCGCCAGCGCGTCGCCATGGGCCGCGCCATCGTACGCGAACCGTCTGTGTTCCTGTTCGACGAGCCGCTGTCCAACCTCGACGCACAATTGCGCGTGCAGATGCGCGTCGAGATCAAGGCGCTGCACCAGCGGCTGAAATCGACGATCGTCTACGTCACCCACGACCAGATCGAGGCCATGACGATGGCCGACCGCATCGTCGTGATGGACCGCGGCAGGATCCAGCAGGTGGGGGCGCCGCTGGAGCTCTATGACAGGCCGGCCAACAAGTTCGTGGCTAGTTTCCTCGGCTCCCCGTCGATGAGCTTTGTGTCCGGTTCGCTCAAGGCGGCAGCTCAGAAAACCTGGTTCGAATCGGCCGGTGGCGGGCGGCTTGCGCTTGCCGGCAAACAGGTGCCGGCGGACAGCGCGGTGGAGGCTGGCATCCGGCCCGAGCATTTTGTCATCGGCGAGGCTGTCGACGCGATGGCGATCAGGGTGGATGTCGTCGAGCCCACCGGCTCCGAAACCCATGTCTACGGCGCTATCGGTGCTGATACGGTACGTGCCGTGTTCCGTGACAGGGTGCCGGTCAGGCCGGGAGACCTGCTCCCGGTCTCGGTCGATCCCGGCAACATCCATCTGTTCGACAAGGCGACGGGGCTGCCTCTATGAAAATAGCAGCATGAAGACGCCGGCCGACATCATCACGCGCCTGCAGCTGATGTCGCAGGACGGAACGAAGTCGGATCGCAAGCTGGCCGGCTTCGTCTTGGCAGACCTCGATTTCGTCTCCAAGGCAGCGATCTCGGAAATTGCCGCCCGCGTCGGCGTCAGTGAGCCAACGGTGACGCGGTTCTGCCGCAACCTCGGCTGCGAGGGCCTGCGCGACTTCAAATTCTATCTGGCGCAAGCCATCGCCATCGGCGGCCAGTATCTGTCGCCGGAGCCGTTGAGCCGCGATGCCCGCGAACAGCGCATCGCTTCCGCCATCACCGAAGCGGCGATATCGGCCATCCAGCGCGCCAGCGAGAACCTCGACATGACGACGCTGGTCGCCGTCGCCGCGCGCATCGCTGTTTCCGGTAATGTGCTGTGCATCGGCTCCGGTGGCATTTCGTCCATGATGGCGACCGAAATGCAGAACCGGCTGTTCAGGCTTGGCGTGTCGGTGCTGGCGCAGATCGACGGACAGTTGCAACGCATGTACGCCGCCGTTGCCACCCCTGACACCACGCTGATCGCCTTCTCGGTCTCCGGCTATGCGCGATCGGTCATCGATGCGGTGCAGGTCGCCCAGCAATATGGCGCCACCACGATCGCCATCACCCCGCCGGACTCCGCACTCGCCAAGGTCGCCGACACGGTCATCCATTTCCAGTCACTCGAAGACGGCAACATCTACAAGCCGACATCGTCGCGCTATGCGCTGCTGTCGATCGTCGACATGATCGTCACCTCGGTCGCCGAGACGCGCGGACCACGGGTTTTGGAAAATCTGCGCCGCATCAAGCAGAGCGTGAACACGTTGAAAGTCGATGATCCGCGTTTGCCATTGGGCGATTGAACCCCTACGGCCAAGGACATCAGGACTGGCGGCCGAGCGCCTCGATGCTTTTCGCCAACGTCGCCGGATCGCCTTCAATGCGCGCGGTCTTCAGCCGCGCGGTGCCGCCGGCGACAACCGAGACAGCGGACCCGGGCACGCCCAGAGCCTTGGCCAGCAGCTTTTCGAGCGCATGATTGGCGGCGCCGTTTTCCGGCACGGCGCGGACGCGCGCTTTCAGATGGCTTCGCCCGTCCGCCGTGGTCTCGAAGCCTTCGAGCCTGTCCAGCGCAGCGTTTGGCGTCAGCCGGACAAACAGGTCGGCGCCGTTTTCGCGCAGGCGAAACGGCGTGCTCATAAGGTCATCCTGCTCACAGGATCAGAGGCGCCACCGTGGTGAGCAGAAACTGCCGCAGGAAGAACAGGATCAGAAGCAGGATGATCGGCGAGATGTCGATGCCGCCAAGGTCCGGCATGAAGCGGCGGATAGGCCGCAACGCCGGCTCGGTCAGCCGGTAGAGCATGTTGCCGATGCTGCCGACGAACTGGTTCTTCGAATTGACGACGTTGAAGGCGTAGAGCCAGGAAAAGATCGCCGAGGCGATGATGATCCACCAGTAGAGGTCAAGCGCCATGACGATTGTTTGAATGAGGGCGAGCATGCCGGTCTCCAATTGTTGCCGACATGTAGCCATTGCACGCGAAGCCGGCAAGGGCCGCCTTTCTGTGGGGCGCCAATGCCGGCTCGGTCGGACCTGTAGGGCTGCATGTCGCGACACCCCAACGAAGGCACGACTACACAAAACCGGCAAGGGCCGCTTTCCGCCGGCGCCAGCTCGACGCTTGACGGCACTGGATTTCGGCAAACCTCCGCCTTGACAGGAAACCGCGGCGCCCGATAAATGCGCCCATCCGCTGGACGGGGCTGTAGCTCAGCTGGGAGAGCGCGTCGTTCGCAATGACGAGGTCAGGAGTTCGATCCTCCTCAGCTCCACCAGCGGAATAATTCTCCACGCTGCGCGCCAGATGCCCATCTCTGCGCCACATGCAGTCCGCGACGCCCGTCCCGGCTTGCCCCCGCGGTTGGCATTTGCTGTGCCAGCGCACCTTAAAAGGCCGCGCTACATCGCCTATTTCGCAATATCCGGCAAAACTTTTGTCAATTGGACTTATGGCGGAAGCGCTCGCTGATTGTTTCCGTTTTTTTTGGAAACCACCCCACTAAATTGACGTTACCAAATCAGTTTTTCTGTGCGTTGTGACCAGGGCGTTTCGGCGGGGGCGACCGGAGGCGCTATATCGATTTCGAGTCGAAATGAAAAATCCGCCTGCGGAAGCAAAGACGTGTCAATTCGCGAGAATCTCGCTGTAAACCTTAGACGGCTATGCAAGGAACATGCCTCCGTAAGTGCGGTGTGCCGTGAGCTGCACATCAACCGCACGCAGTTCGAACGCTACCTGCAAGGGCAGACCGTTCCCAACAAGGCCACCGCCAAGCTGATATGCGATTACTTTCGGATCGACGAGGCCGAACTGTACCAGGATCCCGGCGCACCCGAGCCGGCGATGCGTGGCTTGCCGCCGGTGTCCGAGAGCCTGTTCAACCAGATGATCCGCCCTCCCAGTCCTTCGATCGCGGGCGGCACCTATTTCACCTATTTCTCGATCCCGGGCCGCCTAGACCTCCTGATGCGCTCGGTGACCTTCGTGCGGCGCGAAGCCGAACTGGTCACCTTCCGAAGGGTCACCGGATGGTCGGAGCGCCGGGGATCGACCTGGGCACGAGCGCGCGGCAATCACTATGGCGTGGCGATCTCGCGGCTGAACTGGATTTATTTCAGCGGCATCAATCGCCGCCAGACCGGGGAGCCGTCGCTGATCTCCGTGCAATGGGCTCCCATCTCCGAACCGGTGCTGATGGGCAAGGCCATGCTACTGACGGAGGCCGGCCCGGCATTCGTGTCCGTCATCATGCGGCGCGACATCGCCAACATCCACCGAAGGGATGCCATCAGCATGGCGCATGTCATCAATCTCGACGATCCGGGCGTCGATCAACTGGTTGTCAGCCTCACCCGGGACGGGTTGGGCTAACCCCCCCGGATCGCCGTGTCTTACGCCAAATAAGAATAAGCGTACGCCGATAAAGCGTATGCCAACGATTGTCTACTCTGTATCTGAATAAAATCGATATTTTACACTTTAATGCCAGGAAAGATAATCCACGGGTCCGCCTTAGGCTCGTGGTTTTACTATAATTTTAACAAACCATTAACTCTTCCGACCTTACCTTTCTTCACGCGGATCCCGTTCTGGGGGTCTTTCAACGGATCCCAAATTGGGGTCAGGAAAGGGATGAAAATGGCCAAGAAAATGACCAATGCTCCGAAGCTGACGATTGCCGCCGGCACGCAGGCCGTCTTCTTTTCGCAGGGCATGCACTACAACAAGCGCTGAAGCCGTTCTGCGCCGACGAGCGTCTTGCTTGTCGGCGCCTCGGCTCCGCAGATGGCAACCAGCTTCATGAAAATGCGCTCTTCTAAAACGCTTGTTTTCTACCCCGGACCGAACAAGGTCACGGCCTGCAACTTCCTGACCAGAAGCGTGTTTGAATGCAGCCCCGAGATGGTCGGCCTTCTCGCATCGTGGGACAAATGGGCATCGACGGCGGACATTGCCCGCGCCCATGGATGGTCGAAGTCCGAGTTGAAGGCTGTCGTTCCCCAGTTGCTCGATTTCTCCGCGCTGGTCACAGCCGGATCGCCTCTCGCCGAGCAGGAGGAGCAGTTTTCAGGACAATGGAGTTGGGGGCTTCCGACGGCGCTGATGCATTTCTGCGTCCAGGACAGCGAATACATGACCATCGAGCAAGCGGAAGAGCGGCAGATAGAACGCGCCGGCCATACGCCGCAGCCGAACCTCATGCTCAAGAATTCCGCGGGCGCCATCCAGCTGCCGAATGCACTGGAAGACAATGAACTTCTCAGCTTGATGGCGCGGCGCCGCACCAACCGCACGGCGGCTCAGCCCACCATCACGGCCAAACAGCTTTCCGATTGCCTGTTCGCAGGGCTCGGCATCATCGGCGAGACCGCCAATTGCGTTGGCACCCTGCCGCTCGGCATGACCCCTTCAGGCGGCGCGCGAAATCCCTATGAGGCCTATGTGGTCGCGCTCGGCGTCGATGGCCTCGAACCCGGTGTCTATCACTATTCCGCCGCGGATCACGACCTTGGCAGGATTTCTGCAAACCATCTGCCGAAGATCTCCGAACTGGTCGGCGGACAGGAGTGGGCCGACGCCATGCCGTGCCTTGTCCTGCTCTGCGCCAAGCTCGATCGCACGATGTGGAAATATGAGGACGCCAACGCCTATCGTGTCGTGCTGATCGAGGCCGGCCATATCGGCCAGAACATCATGCTGGCGGCGACCAACCATGGCCTGTCGGCATGTCCGACAGCCGCGCTCAGTCATTCCGCGATCAAGCGGCTGCTTGGTCTCGACAGTTTCACCGACGCACCGATCTATGCCTTGACCCTCTCGACCCCGGAAAGAGATCCCTCGACGGCGGGCCAATCCATCAATTAGTCGACCAACTATGTGCATCGCGGCCAGTAACGCGTTCCCTAGGTATAACCAGAGACAGGAGCAGCACGTGCCAAATCAATCCTTACGCCAGTCGGAAATCGATAGTCTTCAATATATTTCCTCGATGACCAATGAGCTCGTGCAAATGGCCGAAGCCAGCCGTTTTCCGATGATCTCCTATCTGCTCGGCATGGCCTATGCAGAGGCCTTCGACGTTCTTCGCGGCGCACGGCCGGCCAGGCATGCGCAGCTCAGCGGCAACCCGCTGCACCCCAAGGCGCAGGCAAAAGACACTCGGGCCGTCCAGCCACGGAGAGCGTAGCGACATGCAATCGTCAGCCGCATGCGCGGTGGCCGGCTCGACCTCCCCAAACCGGTGGGAGACACTGTGCGCGTTGCAAAGCCTGCTGCCCTTGCTGAAGAAGGCCGCGACGGACCTGCGCCGCGCCGACATGGTCTACTGGTTCGAGCAGGCCGATGCCGAGGTCGCCAACATCATCAGGGGCCATCCCTCCGATCCAACCGCCATCCCGGCCCTGATTGCATCCTGCCCGCAGGACCGGCGGTCGGTCGCTCAAGCTTGATGCATGTCGCCCGCCCAAACGCGACGCGTTCATTGGCGCCGCTGAAAATGCTCTGATCGCCAGTTTTTCAATTTCGGACCGGAACCTATTGCGCGTCTGGAATGCCAAGGGGGACCTGCACATGAACATGATAGCCAACATCAGAAGCGTCGATGCCAGGGAAAGCATTTTCAGCCGGCTCGACGTCTTGATCGCCAGGCGGCCGCCGTCGCCTGACGCCGCGCGGGTCGAGGCCCGCCAACTCGTCTCGATGGCGATTGCCGACAGCTGCCAGGCCGACAGTCTCTGGGGTACAGTGGACGCTTTCCACGCCCATTTCGACTTCATGATGCAGACCGTCGAGATCAACGGCGCCGATGACCCGGGCCTCGGGCCCTTGCGCACGAAATGCCGATTCTATCTCGAACAGGTCGAGGCCCTGAGCCTGTCACTGGCCTATTGACAGGCCGGCCCGATCAAGTTCGGCTCTAGAGCAATTCTAGGAAAAGTGTGAAGCGGTTTTCCCGGGAAAAGCGCGTAGCGCTTTCCCTAGAGAATTGCGTCAAAACAAAGAGTTAGAGCAGCTCGCCGTTTCCGTGAAACGGTGAATGCTCTAGTTGCGCAGGCTGAACACGAACGGCGCTGTACGGCTCAGACGCGAACCAAGTTCCGGTGGCGGTGCCGGCACCGTGGCGCCTTGCAGCACGGCGAGCGCCGCACGGTCCAGATCCGCATCCCCCGAGGAACGAGAGAGCCTGGCGGACAGGACCCGGCCGGACGAGTCGACCGTGAAGGCGACATACGGCCTGCCTTCGACGCGTCGGGCCTTGGCAGAACTGGGATAGCGCGTGTGCCGCTTGATCCAGGCACCCAGACGGGAGTCCCATTTGCTGGAGTCGCCGGAGCGAGACGTCGATTCGGCCGACTTCGGCGCGGCGGTCCTGGCCGCGGGCCGTGCGTCGGCGCTGGTGGCGGTTGCCGTCTTCGGCGGGGCTGCCTTCTCCTTCTTAGGCCGCGGCTTGGGCTTCTCGAGAGGCTTTTTCGCCTTGGCCGCGACCGGTTTCTTGTCTTTGACAGCTTCGACCGGTTTCGGCTGCGGCAAGGGAATGACGACGTCGGGCGTGACAGCCTCGGCAACATCGGGGACGACCTCATCCGGCGGCGGCTGATCGACCTCTTCAACCGTTTCGGTCTGGGTGGGTTCTGTCTCGTCTGGCGCGACCGCTTCCGGCGGCTCGACAACCGGCTCCGCCTTTTCGACCGGTTCTTCAGGTGTCGGCTCGGTCGTCGGTGTCGGTTCGGTCTGATCTGGCGTCACCGCATCCAGCGCGGCGACCTGTTCTTCCACGGCCGGCATCACCACCATCGGTGCCATCTCGATCATCTGCGCGGGGGGGGGACCGCCATCCGCTTCGGTGACCATTGTGAGGTTCTGCACTGCATAGGCGACCGCGACATGGGCTCCAAGGACCAGCGCGGCAGCACCGGCCCACAAGCCAAGGTCGCGCCAACCGAAGCGCGACAACTGGACCGAGGGCACAGCGACCGCCTGCGTCATGGCGTCGGCGCACCCGTGGCTGCGGGCGCCGGAGAATTGGACGCGGGAGCCGTCTCCAGGCCGACCAGCGCGATCTTCAGATAGCCGGCACCGCGCAATAGGTTCATCGCCTCCATCAGGTCGCCATAGGCGACCGCCTTGTCGGCGCGCAGGAAGATGCGCGTCTGCTTGTCGCCCTTGGTCTTGGCGTCCAGCGTCGTGGCGAAAGCCGGGCGCGGCACGCTGTCATTGCCGATCGCCAGCGTCAGATCGTCCTTCAGCGTCAGGAACAGCGGTGTCTCGGGCCTCGGTGCGGGCGTTGCCGTCGAACCAGGCAGATCGACATTGACATCCACCGTGGCCAGCGGTGCCGCGACCATGAAGATGATCAAGAGCACCAGGATGACATCGATGAACGGGGTGACGTTGATCTCGTGGCTTTCCTCGAGATCATCATCCATGGCCTGTCGGATTCTGCTTCCCATGGCGCCTACTCCGCCGCCAGTGGCGTTGCCGGCGCAACGGTGCGGAAGTCCAGGTCGCGGCTGACCAGCCGTTCGACCCCTGCGGCGGCATCGGCGAGGATCTGCCGATAGCCGGCTATCGAGCGGGCAAAGACGTTGTAGATGACAACGGCCGGTATGGCCGCGACCAGGCCCATCGCGGTGGCCAGCAGCGCCTCGGCGATACCCGGCGCGACCACGGCGAGATTGGTGGTCTGCGCCTGCGAGATGCCAATGAAGGCGTTCATGATGCCCCAGACCGTACCGAACAGGCCGACGAAGGGCGCTGTCGAGCCGATCGTCGCCAGCACGCCAGTGCCGCGCGACATGCGCCGCGCCGCCGCCGCCTCGATGCGCGACAGGCGCGACGTGACCCGTTCCTTGAGGCCGTCGCCCGAGACATGATCGAGCGCGCCGGCCGAGAGTGCGGTCTCCTCCTCGGCCGCCCGCACCAGCAGCGCGCCGGGGCCGCCGCTGCGGTCGAGGGTACGGCTGGCCTGCTTCAGCGTGGCGGCCCCGCCGATCGCCCGCACGGCGCGACGGATGCGCAGCTTCCCGCCGAAAAGCTCCAGCGACTTGGCCAACCATATCGTCCAGGTGACGAGGGAGGCAAAGGCCAGCCCGATCATCACTGCCTTGACGACGATATCGGCCGCCATGAACATGCCCCATGGCGACAGGTCATGCGGCAAGGTCATCTCCATCGCCGTCGAAGGTCCGGTCTCGGCCGGCGCGGCCGTATTCGGCTGCGTGCCTGGCTGCGAAGGCGCCATTGTGGCCGGCGGAGCGACTGCCGGTGCGGCGGGTGCGGGTGCAATCGGCGCTGGGGCTGCGGGTACGGCGGGGGTTTCGACCGCCGGCGCGGCACCGGCGGGTTGCTCCTGGGCCATCGCGCTGCCGGCCGACAGGATGACGGATGCGACCAACGCCGCCAACAAACCAGTTCTCGACAACAGCTTCTTCCTTGTTCTCACAGCGGCCTGCCGCCTTTTATTTCCCGCCGCCGCATCAGATATTGTCACTGCACATAGCCGACAGGCTGGCCGGTGACGGGGTGCGCGAACACGCCCATCTCCACACCGAAAATGCCTTTCAGCACATCGCTGCGCATGATTTCGCCGGGCGTGCCGCGCGTCAGCAGCTTGCCGTCCTTCAGCGCGATCAGTTCGTCGCAGTAGCGCGCCGCCATGTTGGGATCGTGCAGCACGACGACGACACATAGGTCGCGTTTGCGGCTGAGCTCCTTGACCAGCCCGAGCACCTCGACCTGATGGGCGATGTCGAGTGCCGAGATCGGCTCGTCGAGCAGCATGACGCCGGCGTTCTGCGCCACCAGCATGGCGAGCCAGGCGCGCTGGCGCTCGCCGCCCGACAATTCGTCCACCAGCCGGTCGGCAAAACCCTCCATATCGGTCAGGGCCAGCGCCTCCTCGACATGCTGCCTGTCCTCGGCGCGGAAACGGCCAAGCGCGCCATGCCAGGGATAGCGCCCGAGCGTCGCCAGTTCGCGCACGGTCAGGCCGGTCGCCGCAGGCGTCGTCTGCGGCAGATAGGCAAGCGCGCGGGCAAATTCGCGGGCACCCCATTGCGGCAACGGACGCCTGGCGAAAGTGATGGCGCCTGAACTCGCCGGCTGCTGGCGCGCCATGAGCTTGATAAGCGTCGACTTGCCCGAACCATTGTGGCCGATCAGCCCATAGACGCGCGAGCGCTCCAGTTCGAGCGAAACCGGACCGAGCAGCGTCCGCTCGCCGACGGCAAAGCGTACGGCATCGATATGGAAGGCAGTCTGGGCATCAATTCCAGCCATGCTCATGGCTTTTCTCCAGTGCGGCCGCCCGCATTTCCAGATTCCGGCTTTCGACAGGTCATGCCCGGTTGACTATGAAACATGACCTTACTAGTCAACATTGAAGATGACTGCAATGATCAACAAATCGTCGCGACCGGCGATATCGGCACGGAATTGGGAAATAGGAGGCGCACCGGATGATTTCAGGACATGGACCGATTTGGCAGAACCGGATGGCGCGCAAGCGCCTGCTGATCGCAACGGTGTCGCTGCCGGCCCTGCTTGGCTGCGGCCATGCACTGGCCCAGGAGACGGTCACCACCACCCTGGACCCGATCAACGTCCAGGAACGTGTCGAAAGCGCATTCGGGCCGGTTAAGGGCTACGTTGCCACCAAGGGCTCCACCGGCACCAAGACCGACACGCCGCTGATCGAGACGCCGCAATCGATATCGGTCATCACCAGGGACCAGATGGAAGCGCAAGCCGTCGACAGCCTGAACAGCGCGTTGCGCTACACACCCGGCGCCACCGGCAATCTCTACGGCACCGACAATCGCGGCCTCGGCCTGCAGTTGCGCGGCATTTCGAACGCCAGCGGCGTCTTCTACAGGGACGGGCTGCAGCTCAAGGAGAGCAATTTCACCCTGTTCACCGCACTCGATTCCTATGGCGCGGAACGCTACGAGGTGCTGCGCGGACCGGCGTCGGTGCTTTATGGCCAGGCAAGCCCCGGCGGCATCATCAACTATGTCAGCAAACGGCCAACCGAGGAAAACCTGCGCGAGGTCGAATTCGGTGGTGGCAGCTTCAACCGGTATGAAGGCAGGTTCGACTTCAGCGGTGCCGTGAACTCCGACAAGTCGCTGCTGTTTCGCCTCACCGGTGCCGCTCACATGGGCGACACGCAGACCGATTTCGTCAAGGACGACCGCATCTTCATCGCGCCGGCGATCACCTGGCAGCCAGATGCCGACACCAGCCTGACCATCCTCGCCAACTATCAGCGCGATCGCTCGGGATGGGCGATGCAGTATCTGCCTGCCTACGGCGCGGTCATACCGGGCAAGGACGGCAAGTACCTGCCGAACAGCATGTTCGTCGGCGAACCCGGCTTCGACTCCTACAACAACGACCAGGCCTCGATCGGCTACGAATTCGATCACCGTTTCAACGAAACCTGGCAGGTTCGACAGCATGCCCGCTACGTCCACCTTACCCACTCCGAGGAAGGCGTCTTTGGTGGCGGACTGACGGACTCGAACGGCCTGGAACCTTCAAGCGGCGACTACTACCGTTATGCAGATGCCGGTGGCACCAAGCTCAGCGGCGTCACCATCGATAACCAGGCACAAGCCGATTTCGACACCGGGCCGCTTGCCCACACGCTGCTCGTCGGCCTCGACTACAAACGCTACACTTACCGCGACTATGCCTCGGAAGGGACCGTCGAGGACGGTTTCAACGTCTTCGATCCGATCTACGGCTACAAGATCGGTGATCTGACGCCCTATACCGATACCGACACCACCCAGCAGCAAGTTGGCCTCTATGCGCAGGATCAGATCAAGCTCGGCAACTGGCGGCTGACCCTTGGCGGCCGCCAGGATTGGTCGGACGCCAAGGTCTACGACAATCTGGCCGGTGGCTACATTCCCGAGCAGAAGGACAACGCCTTCACCAGCCGGGCGGGGCTCGTCTACCTCGCCGACAACGGGCTTGCGCCCTATGTCAGCTATTCCGAATCGTTCCAGCCGGTGGCGGGCGCCGACAGCGACGGCAATCTGTTCGTGCCCGAGACCGGCAGACAATACGAGATCGGGCTGAAGTACCAGCCGACCGGCTGGAATTCCTTCATCACGGCCTCAGTTTTCGACTTGACCCGGCAGAATGTCGTGCGTTCCGGCAATGAGGGCTCACCCAACGATCTGTTCCAGACCGGGGAGATCCGTTCGCGCGGCGTGGAACTGGAAGCCGTGGCGAGCCTGGATGCGGGCCTCGATCTGAGAGCGGCCTACACCTACCTCGACACCAAGATCACCAAGGCGACCGCTGTCGAAGACGTCAACGGCGTCTGGGTCAGCAACGAAGGCAACATGCCCTTCGGCGTGCCGGCCCATTCCGCATCGCTTTGGGCCAATTACACCTTCATGAGCGGCAAGCTCGAAGGTCTCGGCCTGGGTGCCGGCGTCCGCTATGTCGGCTCGACCTATGGCGACGACGCCAACAGCTTCAAGGTTCCGTCGGTCGTGCTCGCCGACGCGGCGGTGCATTACGCCTGGCAGAACGCCACGCTCAGCCTCAATGCCAGCAATCTGTTCGACAAACGCTACGTCGCCTCCTGCTTCTCCTCGGGCTTCGGCTGCTTCTACGGCGAGGGCCGCAGGATCAACGGTTCGGTGAAATACACATGGTAGAAGCAAGGTGGCGGGCCGACCCAAAATGGCGGCGCTGACACGGCGCCAGTATCTTGCCGGCCTCGCCGCGACCGGCCTCGCCTTGCCGGGCGGCATGGCACGCGCGGCACCTGCCCGCGTCGTCTGCCTGGAATGGACATCGGCCGAAATCGTGGTCTCGCTCGGCCTGTCGCCGCTCGCCGTCGGCGACATCAGGGGTTATGGCGATTGGGTGCAGGGCCCGGCACTGCCGCAGGCCACCGTCGACCTGGGATCGCGCGGCGAACCCAATCTCGAACTGCTCAGGGAATTGCGACCCGACCTGATCGTCGGCGCCTATGGCTATGGCTTGGACGAGAGCAGCTTCACCAGACTGGCGCCGACCTTCAACGTTCCGTTCTACAGCGGCAAGGCTCCACCTTACGCGCAGGCGCAACAGGTGACGCTGCAGCTTGGCGACATGCTTGGCCGTGGGGCGGAAGCAGAAAACCTTGTCGGGCGCATCAAAGCCTCGATCGCGCACGCCCGCGCCAGGCTGGAGCGGGCGGTGCAAAAACCGGTCTGCGTCGTCAGCATGTTCGATGATCGCCATGTCCGCGTCTACGGCGCCGGCAACCTGCTGCAGGATGTCCTCGACCGGCTCGGCCTCGTCAACGCCTGGACCGGCGCCACCAATGAATGGGGTTTTTCGACGGTCGGCATCGAGGAACTGGTCGCCGTCGGCAAGGCGCAGCTGATCTCGCTCGATCCTATCCCGCCGCACATCAGGATCAGGATTGCCCGCAGCTCGCTCTGGGCCAATCTGCCCTGCGTCCGGAACGGCCAAGTGCGGACCATTCCGCCGGTCTGGCCGTTCGGCGGTCTCACTGCTGCCGCGCGTTTCGCCGAATTCGTGGCAGCGGCATGATCGCCCAGGCAATGTCCCTGCCGCGACAGAGCGACGGCATCGGCGCGCTTATCCTGTTGGTAGCCGTGCCTGCGGGGCTGGCGCTGATGCTGACCGTCTTCGATCTCATCCACCTTCTGCCTACGCACCTGTGGTGGCAGGCGCTCACCGCCCCCGACACATCCGATCCAGCGCAGTTGCTGTATCGCTATGCCTTCCTGCCGCGTGTCGCTGTCAGCATGCTGGCCGGCGCTGCACTTGGTCTCGCCGGTGCCATCATGCAGCATGTGCTGCGCAATCCGCTGGCCGAGCCGACCACGATCGGCACCAATGCCGGAGCGAGCCTCGCTCTGGCGGCCGCCACTCTTTACGCGCCGTGGCTGCTGGAAGGTGGGCGCGAAGGCGTGGCGCTGGCCGGCGGCGCGCTCGCCACATCAGCCGTTTTCGCACTGGCGCGCGGGCGCAGCTTTTCGCCAGTGTCGATCATCATCGCCGGCCTCGTCGTCAGCCTCTCTTTCGGCTCGGCCGGCGCGCTGCTGATGGCGCTCAACCGCGAATACACCGAGGAGCTGTTCATCTGGCAGAGCGGCTCGCTGGTGCAGAATGGCGACGCGGAGGTCGTTGCTCTGGCGCCGTGGCTGCTGGCCGGCATCTGCGCCGCGTTCCTGCTCTGGCGACCCCTCCGGCTGCTCGATCTCAGCGACGACGGCGCGGCATCGCTCGGCACCCGGCCGGCCGTCATCCGCCTTGCCGGCATGGCTGTCGCCGTCTCGCTCAGCGCGCTGGTCGTCGCCGAGGTGGGCGTCATCGGTTTCGTGGCGCTCGCCGCCCCGGCGCTGGCGCGGCTGGCCGGAGCGCGCACGCTTGGCCGCCGCCTGGTCTGGTCGCCGCTGGGCGGCGGCACCCTGCTCTGGCTCACCGACCGTCTGGTGCAGCATCTGCCGTTCGCCGGCGAAATCCCCGCCGGCACCGCGACCGCTTTGCTCGGCGCGCCGCTGCTGCTGTTCCTGTTGCCGCGAATGCGAACCACTCCCGAAAGGCAGACCGACATGGTGTCGTCGGTACGCCTGCCGTCAAACGGCCTGCCGTTGATCGCGGGCCTGCTGGCGCTCATCCTCGCGGTTGTTCTCGCCATCGGCTTTGGCCGTGGCGCAAGCGGTTGGCACTGGATCGCATCCGAGGATTTGACCGAGCTGCTTGCTCTGCGAGCGCCTCGCGTCGTCGTCGCCCTGTCGGCGGGCGTCCTGCTCGCCGTCGCCGGCACGCTGATGCAGCGCATGACCGGCAACCCGATAGCCGCGCCCGAGGTCCTGGGCATTTCCGGCGGCGCCTCTTTCGGCGTGCTGGCGCTGCTGTTGCTCAGCGACGGCTTCAACCGCGCGGCAATGCTCGGCGCCGCCCTCGCCGGCGCCATGCTGGCGCTGACGATCGTTGTTTTGACCGGGCGGCGCAATGCCCTGTCGCCGGAACGGCTGCTGCTTGCCGGCGTCGCCGTTGCGACGGTCGCGTCCGCCTTCGCCGCGCTGCTTCTGGCCAGCGGCGATCCGCGCATGGACTTCCTGCTCACCTGGCTGTCGGGATCGACCTATCGCGCAACACCCAATGATGCCCTCACCGCCGCAACGGTCGCGGTCGCCGTCCTCGCGCTGGCGCCGCTGACCGCGCGCTGGCTCGATATACTGCCGCTCGGCGAAACCGCCGCGCGTGGCCTTGGCCTGCGACTGGGACGTGTTCGCGCCACATTGCTTGCGCTCACCGCATTAGCCACCGCAACCGCGACATTGGTCATCGGCCCGCTGAGCTTCGTCGGCCTGATGGCGCCGCACCTCGCACGCATGCTCGGCTTCCGCCGCGCCGTGCCGCAGCTTCTGGCCTCGGCCATGACAGGCGGGCTGATCCTCGTTGCCGCCGACTGGGCAGGGCGGACGCTGATCTTTCCCTGGCAAGTGCCGGCCGGCCTCATCGCCGCCTTCGTGGGCGGCCCCTATTTCATGGCGCTGATGTGGAAAGGCAGGCAATGAAGTCGGCCCTGGCATATTGCCGGCCCTGCCCTGCCGATTGTAAGCAGCGCCCATCGATGGCGGCCGGCGCCCTCGCCGCGTCCATCAAGACAGCTTGCGGTTCACCTCGATGATCAGACGTTTCCTTTCCTACTACGCGCCCTGGAAGGGGCTGTTCGCGCTCGACTTCTCCTGCGCGGTGCTGGCCGGTCTGCTCGAACTCGGCTTTCCCATGGCGGTCCGCACCTTCGTCGACCAGCTGCTGCCGCAGCAGGACTGGACGCTGATCATCATCGCCTCGACCGGGCTGCTGGTGATCTATCTGCTCAACACGGTGCTGATGGCGGTCGTCACCTATTGGGGCCACATGCTCGGCATCAACATCGAGACCGAGATGCGGCGCAAGAGCTTCGATCATCTGCAGAAACTGTCGTTCCGCTTTTACGACAATCACAAGACCGGCCATCTCGTCGGCCGCGTCACCAAGGATCTCGAGGAGATCGGCGAGATCGCGCATCATGGCCCCGAGGACCTGTTCATCGCCATCATGACCTTCGCCGGCGCCTTCGTGCTGATGTTCACGGTCAACATGCATCTGGCGTTGATCACGGCGGTGATCGTGCCTCTGATCGCCTGGGTGACGATGCGCTACGGCGACCGCATGGAGCGCAACTGGCAGGCGCTCTATCGGCGTGTCGGCGATTTCAACGTCCGCATCGAGGAGAATGTCGGCGGCATGCGCGTCGTCCAGGCCTTCGCCAATGAGGAGCATGAGCGCACGCTTTTCGCGCATGACAACCAGCGCTACCGCCAGACCAAGCTCGACGCCTACCGCATCATGTCGGCCAGCAATTCCCTGAACTATATGGGCATCAGGCTGATCCAGCTCGTGGTCATGATCGCCGGCAGCTACCTCGTCATTACGGGAGGCCTGAGCAATGGCGGCTTCGTCGGCTTCCTGCTTCTGGTCGGCGTCTTCGTGCGGCCGATCGAAAAGATCAATTCGGTGATCGAGACCTATCCAAAAGGCATTGCAGGCTTCCGCCGCTACACCGAGCTGCTCGACACCGAACCCGACATCGCCGACCGGCCTGATGCCGTTACCGCCAGCGGGCTCAAGGGCGACATCGAATATCGCGGTGTGAGCTTCGGTTATGGTGACGGCAAGCCGGTGCTCAGGGATATCGATCTCGCCATTCACGTCGGCGAAACCATCGCCTTCGTCGGCCCGTCGGGCGCCGGCAAGACCACCATATGTTCGCTGCTGCCGCGGTTCTACGAAGTCAGCGCCGGGCGGATCAGCATCGACGGCATCGATATCAGGGACATGACGCTCGCTTCGCTGCGTGGCCAGATCGGCATCGTCCAGCAGGATGTCTTCCTGTTCGGCGGCTCGATCCGCGAAAACATCGCCTATGGCCGTCTCGGCGCCTCCGACGAGGCCATCACCGATGCCGCGCGGCGGGCGCAGCTAGACGGCATGATATCGGGCCTGCCGGCCGGCTTTGACACGAT
The DNA here is from genome assembly GCF_040317955.1 of Mesorhizobium sp. M1342. Taxonomy (NCBI): domain Bacteria; kingdom Pseudomonadati; phylum Pseudomonadota; class Alphaproteobacteria; order Hyphomicrobiales; family Phyllobacteriaceae; genus Mesorhizobium; species Mesorhizobium sp. M1342. The sequence goes on from NZ_JAMYLI010000033.1 coordinate 53,199, forward strand.
CATCGGCGAGCGCGGCGTAAAATTGTCCGGCGGCCAGAAGCAGCGGCTGGCGATCGCCCGCATGTTCCTGAAGAACCCGCCGATCCTCATCCTCGACGAGGCGACGTCGGCGCTCGACACCGAGACCGAGCGCGAAATCCAGAAGTCGTTGGCCGAACTTGCCGAGGGCCGGACCACGCTGGTCATCGCACACCGGCTGGCCACGATCCGCGGCGCCGACCGCATCGTCGTCGTCTCGGAGTCCGGCGTCGTCGAACAGGGTTCGCACAGCGAACTGCTCCGCGCCGGCGGCATCTATCGGCGCCTGCACGACGCCCAGCATCTGGTGTCGTCGCGCTGATCCACTATGGTGGCGGCCCAAAGCAGGGAGCCCCGGATGATCAAGGCAACGCCCTTCGATTTCCCCTATGACGGCAGGCTGGTGGCCGAAAACACCGCGCTGATCGTCATCGACCTGCAGCAGGATTTCCTTTCGACATCAGGCTACTTCGCCAGGCAGGGCTATGACCCGTCGCCTCTAAGGGCGATCCTGCCGACGGTGAGCCGGCTGATCGCGGCCGCGCGCAAGGCCGGCGTCAGGGTCATCCACACGAGGCAGGGCTAGCGGGCCGATATGGCCGATATGACGCCTTACGAAAAATGGCGCCGCAAGCGCGCCGGTCTCGACGGCACCGATATCCTGCTGCGCTCGGGCACGGGGTTCCAGATCGTTCAGGAGATCGATGTGGCGCCGCAGGACATCATTGTCGACAAGACCTGCAACAGCGCCTTCATTTATACGGATTTCGAGCTTGTCCTGCGCGCGCAAGGCATCACGCATCTCATGTTTTCCGGATGCACGACGGATGTCTGCGTCCACACCACGCTGCGCGAAGCCTGCGACCGGAATTTCCAATGCCTGACGATCTCGGACGCTTGCGCCAGCGGCGACAGACAAGCGCACGAAGCAGCGCTTCACATGGTGACGGTTGAGGATGGCGTCTTTGGCGCGCTCGCTGATTCCAGCGCTGTCATTGAAGGCTTGTCGCGATTGTCGGGCATGGCGAGTTAGGGCGCCAAGATCAATGCCGGCGGGACAGCACCCCCCTCTGGCCTGCCGGCCATCTCCCCCGCAAGGAGGGAGATTGGCTGTCATCTCGGCTTTCACTAATCGCCAACGTGGCAAGACGAGCGCTGCGGGTGAAGCTGTCGATCTCCCCCCTTGCGGGGGAGATGTCCGGCAGGACAGAGGGGGGTGTGAAGGATCTCGGCGTTACCGGAATAGCTTTCATTCCGTAGGCCAGAACTCAGCCCGTTGCGCGCGTCTCCAATCCTGCACGAGACGCATATGCCCCAGGCTGGAATGCCTCGTGTTCGCGACGCGCCAGCGAATTGCGCAGCAGGGCGATGGTTTCCCGGCCGACCGTTGCGATCTCACGCGGCGTGTCGACGCCGACAATCATGAATTCATCGATCCCGAGGGCTGCATAGGCAAGCAGCGACAGGGCGGCCTGGGCTGGCGGCCCGGCAACATCGATCGCCTTGTGGCCGGAGGCGGAAGCACCTTGGTGAATCCCGACCGGAAGCGCGAAGCGCAGCTTGCCGGCCCGGCCATGTTCGGCGGCCGAGCGGCGCACCCGCTCCATCAATTGCCGGATCTCATCGATCGAGCCCGGTGCCAATTCAAAGACATCGGCATGCCGGCCGGCAACTTTGAGTGCCGTTCCGGACTGCCCGCCCATGCGGATGACCAGGTCGGCGCCGTGCGGTCCCTTGCGCGGCACGTAGCCGCCCTTGATGCTGTAGAACGTTCCTTCGTGGTCGAAGGGCCGGTCGTTCGACCACAGCCGCTTCAGCAACACCAGATATTCGTCTATGCGCTGCCAAATGACGGTGTGCCCGACCGGCCGTGTTTCGGCGTCGGCGTCGCTCAGCGGCTCGCTGATCATCCTCAGCGCCAGGCGTCCGCCGCTTTTCCTGTCGATCGACGCCAGTTGGCGGGCTGCCACGGTCGGTTCGACCACGCCCGCCCAATGGGTGAGCACGACTTCCAGCGACGAGGTGCGATCGAGCACTTGGGCCGCAAGATCCATGTTGGTCAGCAGCCCGGCCGAATCGTCGACGACGATCTTGCGGAAGCCGCCATCCTCGATCAGCCCGAGCTTGGTCGCGGTCTCGGCAAAGTCGTAGAAAAAGGGAACCGCGGCATCGGCGGTCTTACCCGGAATATGCGTGAACTCGATCGGCATTGCCATGTCCTCCGTTGTGTCGGGCGCGCGAAAGCACGCCGAGGATTCGGTTCATTCAACTCCGATTGCCTGAAAGCGGTGGGCAGCTAACCCCGGTCGATCTGACGACTCAGGGAATAAGGCCCAGAACAACTGCCCCGGTGAACACGAACGCAAGGGCAAAGACGAGATAGGCGAAAGCCCCGGCATAGGCCGGGCGAAAGGCCTGGGCATTGGCCGACCGCTGAGCGCTGCGATCCGTCTGGGCGTTCTGGATGTAGGACATATCGACCTCCGTCTCGGCGACTAATCTATAAAACTGGTAGACTTTGTCGATTGCTATTTTTGGGCTAAAGACAGAATAATTTTCTCCTATGATGCCGGAAGTTGGTAGGCACTTGCTTAGAGGGAGCGCTCGGACGGCCGATCCATATGGCGCGTCCGTTTTTTGCTTCTGCGTCCGAATGGACCTATGGCCTTGCCCTCGCTGCGCTCAATTCGTGGATTGGCCGCCCGGCACGGGCGCGGTAGCATCGCCCAACCAGCAAAGCGAAATCGTCACACAGGGGCAGAAAAATGGGCACAAGACTGGCCGGCAAGGTCGCCATCATTTCGGGAGGAGCGACGGGAATGGGCGGAGCGGCTTCGGAGCTGTTCGCCGCCGAAGGCGCCAAGGTGGCGATCATCGACCGCAACGGCGAGGCGGCCGCCGCAACCGCAGCGGCGATACGCGCGCGGGGACAGATAGCCGAGCATTTCATCGCCGACGTCTCCGACGAAGCCCAGGTCGAAACGGCGGTGAAGGGTGCTATCGAAAAACTCGGACCGGTCACCGTGCTGTTCAACCACGCCGGCACCATCGTCATCAAACCCTTCCTGGAGACGACGGTCCAGGAATGGGACTGGCTGCATGCCGTCAATGTGCGCTCGATGTTCCTGATGACGCGCGCCGTTTTGCCCGGCATGATTGCGGCCGGCGGCGGCTCGATCGTCTGTACTTCGTCGATCTCGGCGGTGGCGGCGACTCCCAACGAAGTGCTCTATGACACCACCAAGGGCGCTTGCCACATGTTCGCCCGCGCCATCGCCGTCGAGTTCCGCGACCGCAACATCCGCTGCAATGCGGTCTGCCCCGGCTTCATCCGCACGCCGCACGGCCTGCGCGAGGTCGCCGACCTCGGCAGGCTCGGCGTCGACGTCTCCGACGCGGCGCTGGCCGCGCAGCAGGGCCGCATCGGCGAACCGGAAGAGGTGGCGAGGGCAGCGCTCTACCTGGCCAGCGACGAGTCGAGCTTCGTCAACGGCACGCATCTGTTTGTGGATAACGGCTTTACCGCGATGTGAGACGCTCAAAGAAGGCGCGAACTTGGCAGGATGCGGGTTCCTCGCCCCCACGAATGGGGGGAGAGGTGGCTCGGCGAAGCCGAGACGGAGAGGGGGAATGGCTCGACCTTGCCTTGCTTCGGCGACAACTCGCCAGCGTCGCAGGCCTCTCTCCGACCGCTTCGCGGCCACCTCTCCCCGCTTTGCGGGGCGAGGAACCCAAGCTTTGCTACCGCTCTTCCCGCCGAAACGGCTTGAGCAGCGCCGACGGTGCCACCGCGTTGCGCGACATCACCGCCATGGCGACGATGGTGAAGATGAACGGCAGCATCAGGAACGCCTCGTAGGGGATGTGTCCGAGCCCGCTGGCCTGCATGCGCAGCTGCAGCGCATCGACGAAGGCGAACAGCAGTGCCGCACCCGCCGAGCGCCACGGATCCCAGCGGCCGAACACGACCAGCGCGATCGCCACCCAGCCGCGCCCCGACACCACGCCGAAGGTGAAAGCGTTGAACTGCGCCATCGACAGGAAGGCGCCGGCCAGCCCCATCAGCGCCCCGCCGAGGATGACTGCCTGGAAGCGCGTGGCGGTGACACTGACCCCCGCCGAATCCGCGGCGCGCGGGTTTTCGCCGACCATGCGCACCGACAGGCCCCATGGCGTGCGGTAGAGCACGAAGGCGGCGAGCGGAATGGCGAGGATCGCCATGTAGACCAGCGCGAACTGGTTGAACACCGCCGTCCCGAGCACCGGGATGTCAGACAGGAGAGGGATCGGCAGCGTCTGAAAACCCTTGATGCTGGGCGGCACTGATTGCTGGCCGAAGATCAGCCGGTAGAGGAAATAGGCGAGGCCCGACGAGAACAGCGTCACGCCGATGCCGCAGACGTGCTGGCTGAGGCCGAGCGCCACGGTGAACAGCGCATGCAGCGCGCCCATCAGCATGCCGGTGAGCACCGCCGCCAGCACGCCAAGCCACAGGCTGCCGGTGAGGCTGGCGGCGGTGAAGCCCGTCATCGCCGACAACAGCATGATGCCTTCGATGCCGAGATTGAGCACGCCGGCCCGCTCGGAAAACATTTCGCCGAGCGTCGCGAAAGCCAGCGGCGTGGCAATGCGGATGATCGCGGCCAGGAAGCCGACCTGGAATATTTGTTCGAACACCGCGCTCATCGGGCAACTCCGACGCGACGGATGCGATAGGCGGTGAACAGCAGCGCCACAAGCATGGCAAGCAATGCGGTGCCCTGGATGACGTCGCTGAGGAAGGCCGGCACGCCGGTCGCCCGCGACATCGCCTCGGCGCCGGTCATCACGGCGGCAAGGAAGATCGCCGCCGGCACGACGCCGAGCGGATTGAGCCGCGCCAGCATCGCAACGACGATGCCGGAATAACCGTAGCCCGGCGAGATGTCGCTCATCACCTGGAAATGCACGCCGCCGACCTCGCCGACGCCGGCCAATCCGGCCAGCGCGCCGGACAGCAGCGCCGTCGAGATCAGCACCCGCTCGACGTGGATGCCGCCATATCTGGCGGCTTCCGGGTTTTCGCCGGTGACCCTGATCCTGAAGCCGAGCGTCGTGCGCACGATCAGGAACCAGATCAGCGGCGCCGCGATCAGTGCCGCGACGACGCCGAGATGCAGCCGCGTGCCTTCGAGCAGCACCGGGAAATTGGCCGAATCCTCGATCGGCGGCGAGATCGGATAGCCGCTGAAACTGTCCTTCCACGGCCCCTCGATCAGCGCCATCAAGGCGTAATAGATGACCGAGTTGAGCAACAGCGAACTGACGACATCATCGACCTTGAATTTTACTCTGAGCGTCGCCGGCACCAACGCGACTGCGGCTCCCGCTGCGGCGCCCGCCACCGCCATCAAGACCATGGCGAGCGGCCCCGGCATTGGAATGGCGCCGACAAAGCAGCTGGCCACCGCGCCGGCAAGCAATTGCCCTTCGGCGCCGATGTTCCAGAATTTTGCTCGGAAGGCGACCGCGACCGCCAGTCCGGTGAAGATCATGGGTGTTGCACGCACCATCGTTTCGGTGATCGCATAGCTGTCGCCCAGCGACGCCGTGAACATCACGCCATAAGCTTCGAGCACGCCGGGGCCGGCCAGCGCAATAAGGCCGCTGCACAAGATGAGCGTTGCTCCGATCGCGAGCAATGGCAGAGCGAGGTTGAACCAGGTCGGCGTCGAGCTGCGGACCTCCAGGCGAAACATCAGCTGTGGCCCTCCGCCCCGGTCATCATCAGGCCGAGCCGTGCGATCGTTGCATCGGCGCTGTCGAGCGTGCCGACGATGCGGCCCTCATACATCACCGCGATGCGGTCGCAGAGCACCAGCAGTTCTTCGAGATCCTCGCCAATGACGACGATGCCGCAGCCCTTGGCGCGCATGTCGAGGAATTTTTCGTGGATGAAGCGGGCGGCTCCGATGTCGAGGCCGCGCGTCGGCTGCGAGACAACAAGCACCTTCGGATCGAAGGCAAGCTCGCGTGCCAACAACGCCTTCTGCAGATTGCCGCCGGACAGCGCCCCGGCGCGGGTCATCGGCCCGGGGCACCTGATATCATAGGCCTTGATCTGCGCCTCAGTGAAGGCGCGGATCGCATCGGGCTTGAGCAGGCCCCTGCTGCTGAACGCTGTGGTGCCGATGCGCGGCAGCACCATCGAATCGGCCAGCGGCAGATTGGTCACCAGTCCGGTCGTCATGCGGTCTTCCGGGATACGGCCAAGTCCGAGCGCCTGCACCTCGCGCGGCGAGAACCGCGAGACCTTTTGGCCGGCAATCGTCATCCGGCCGGCATCGGGCGCCCGCACGCCGGAGATCACCTCCGCCAGCGCCCGCTGGCCATTGCCCGACACCCCGGCAATGCCGAGGATTTCGCCGGCACGGACGGCAAGCGATACGTCGCGCAGCGCCGTGCCCGAATGATGCGAGGTTGAGATACCGTCGAGCGTCAGCACATCAGCACCCGGCGCCGATGGTCCCCGCGCCGGCGGCACGATCTCATGGCCGCACATCAGTGTTGCCATCTCCGAGGATGTCGTGTTGGCCGGGTCATCGACGCGGCCGGCAACGCGGCCATGCCGCAGCACCGTGCAGCGATGCGTCAGCGCCCGCACCTCGTTGAGCTTGTGCGAGATGAAGATGATGCCGAGACCTTGCGCCGCCATAGAACGCAACGCCGAAAACAGCCCGTCGACCTCGCTTGGCGCCAGCACCGCCGTCGGCTCGTCGAGGATCAGCAGCCTGGCGCCACGAAACAGCGCCTTGACGATTTCGAGCCGCTGCTGCTCGCCGACCGACAGCGCCGAGACCGGCAGGTCCGGGTCAAGCACCAGCCCATGCTGGCGGCCGATCTCGGCCAGCCGCGCCAGCCCGCCGGCGCGGTCGATCCGTCCTGTCTTGCCGGGAATGCCGATGAGCAGGTTTTCCAGCACCGTCAGCCGCGGCGCGAGGTGAAAATGCTGGTGCACCATGCCGATGCCGGCGGCCAGCGCATCGGCGGAACTGGTGATCCGCACCGTCTGGCCCTGGATGAGAATCTCGCCGGCGTCGGGCGCATAGGCGCCGAACAGCACATTCATCAGCGTCGTCTTGCCGGCGCCGTTTTCGCCCAGTAGCCCGAGGATCTCGCCGGGCGCGACGCTGAGATCGACGGCCTCGTTCGCCTTGACGGCGCCAAAGCTCTTGGTGATGCCGCGCATTTCGATGAGTGGGGCGGACAAGGATGCTCCTGCGGAGAGAGGCTCTGCTTCACCCTCCCCCTTGTGGGGAGGGTCGGCTCGCAGTCGGAGCGAAGCGGAGATTGCGAGACGGGGTGGGGATGCGCCCTACGAGGACCCCCACCCCGCTCCGCTTCGCGGATCGACCCTCCCCACAAGGGGGAGGGTAAAGAAATCAATCCGAAACCGGCGTATTCTCGTCCACATCCACCCGGAAATTGCCTTCCAGAATCTCCGCCTTCTTCTTTTCGACCAGCTCCTTGACGTCCGCCGGCAGCGTCTTGTCGAACTTGTGGTAGGGCGCCAAATGCGAGCCGCCCTTGGCCATGCGCGAGAAATCGCCATAGTCCTGCGCGGTGAAGACGCCGGCCCTGACCAGTTTGATCGCCTGCTCGACCGTCGGATACATGTCCCAGACCGGACCGGTGATGACCGTGTCGGGGCCGAGACTCGACTGGTCGGACATGTTGGAGATGGCGAGGATCTTCTTGTCCACCGCGGCTTCGATGACACCGAAGCGCTCGGCGTAGATGACGTCGACGCCGGCGTCGATCTGCGCGACCGCCGCTTCCTTGGCCTTGGGCGGATCGAAGAACGAGCCGATGAAGGCGACCTTCTTCTTGATGTTGGGATTGACCTCCCTGGCGCCGGCGAAGAAGGCGTTGACCAGCCGGTTCACCTCCGGAATGCCCATCGCCGCGACGGCGCCGATCGTACCCGACTTCGACATCTTGCCAGCGATCATGCCCGAGAGATAGGCGGGCTCGTGGATCCAGTTGTCGAACACCCCGAAATTGGGTTCCGCCGGGCCGGCGCCGGAGCCGAACAGCCAGGCGGTCTTCGGGAACTGCTTGGCGGTGCGGCGCGATTCGCGCTCGGCGGCGAAGGCGTCGCCCAGCACCAGTTGGTAGCCGCCTTGCGCATATTCGCGCATGACGCGGCTGAAATCGGCGGTCTGCACCTTCTCCGACCATTTGTATTCGATGCCGAGTTCCTTCTCGGCCTTCTGCAGGGCGACATGGATCTGGTTGTCCCATGGCTCCTCGATCGGCGTGGCGAAGATCGCCGCCACCTTCAGCTTCTTGTCCGCCGCGAAGGCGGCGCCCGGCAGCATCGTTGCCGCCAAACTAAGCGCGCCCAGCTCCAGTACATTGCGTCGCGAAAGCCCTTCGCGTTTTATCTGCGATTTATTGTTCCGGTTTTCCATTGCATTCCCCTCTGTTCGACAGCCGTGTCGAGCCGGCTGTTCGTGAAAATGTCAGACGGGGAAGTATGGAACGACGCCAGACTTTTGTCCACGTGGTCAAATTTGAACCGCGCACCGGATTCTTGATCTTAGCCGGCCAAGCAAGGGCCGCCGATCAAACCCGTTCCAGCGCGATCGCGATGCCCTGGCCGACACCGATGCACATCGTGGCAAGCGCATAGCGGCCGCCGCGCTCACGAAGCTCCAGCGCCGCCGTGCCGGAGATGCGGGCACCCGACATGCCCAGGGGATGGCCGAGCGCGATGGCGCCGCCATTCGGGTTGACGTGCGGTGCATCCTCGGCAATGCCGAGCTGGCGCAGCACGGCGATGCCTTGCGAGGCAAAGGCTTCGTTGAGCTCGATGACATCGAACTGTTTTGGTGTCAGGCCAAGCCGCGCGCAGAGTTTTTGCGTCGCCGGCACCGGGCCGATGCCCATGATGCGCGGCGCAATACCGGCGGCAGCGCCGCCGAGGATGCGGGCGATCGGCGTCAGGCCATACTTTTTCACGGCTGCCTCGGAGGCAACGATCAGGGCCGCCGCCCCGTCATTGACGCCGGAGGCATTGCCGGCCGTCACCGTGCCGCCCTGGCGGAACGGTGTCGGCAGCCTGGCCAGCGCATCGACCGTCGTGCCAGCACGGGGATGTTCATCCTTCGAGACGACAACCGCATCGCCCTTGCGCTGCGGGATCGTCACTGGCGTGATCTCCTTGGCCAGCCGGCCATTGGCTTGCGCGGCGACCGCCTTGTCCTGGCTGCGCACGGCAAAGGCATCCTGGTCCGCGCGGGAGATGGCGAACTCTTCCGCGACATTCTCGCCGGTCTCCGGCATCGAATCGACGCCATACTGCTTCTTCATCAGTGGGTTGACGAAGCGCCAGCCGATGGTGGTGTCGTAAATCTCGGCATTGCGCGAAAACGCCGTGTCGGCCTTGGGCATGACGAAGGGTGCCCGGCTCATCGATTCGACGCCACCCGCGATCATCAGTTCCGCCTCGCCTGCCTTGACGGCCCTGGCTGCGATGGTCAGCGCATCCATGCCGGAGCCGCACAGGCGGTTGACGGTGGAGCCCGTAATCTCCTTCGGCAAGCCTGCCAGCAGCAGCGCCATGCGCGCCACGTTGCGGTTGTCCTCGCCGGCCTGGTTGGCACAGCCATAGACGACATCGTCGACAGCCTGCCAGTCGATGCCGGGATTGCGCTCGACCAATGCCCTCAGCGGTATCGCGCCGAGATCGTCGGCACGCACGGAAGACAGCGAGCCGCCGAAGCGGCCGATCGGCGTGCGGATGTAGTCACAGATGTAGGCCTCGGCCATGTCATGCAGCCTTTGCTTTTCCGGTTCCCTCATGCGCCGCCTTGGTGCGGGCCTGCAGGTCGCGCAATGTCTTGAGTTCGAGTTCGCTTGGCGCCGGCGTTTCGTCAAGCGCCTCGCCGAACTTAACCACCCAGCCACAGCTCTCCTGCACCTGCTGGCGGGTGACGCCTGGATGCAGCGACACGACGGTGAATTCCTTGCTCACCGGATCCGGCTTCCAGATGGCGAGATCAGTGATCAGCAAGGTCGGGCCGGCGGTGTCGATGCCCAGACGCTTTCGATGATCGCCGCCCTCGCCATGGCCGAAGGAGGTGAAGAAATCGATCTTCTCGACCATGCCGCGCTTGGTCTGCGCCATGGTGATGTAGATCTCCTTCGACGACGTCGCGATCTCTGGCGCGCCGCCGCCGCCGGGCAGCCTGGTCTTTGGGTGAAAATAATCGCCGATGACCGTGGTGTTGATGTTGCCAAACTTGTCGAGCTGCGCCGCACCGAGGAAGCCGATCGAGATGCGCCCACCCTGCAGCCAGTAGCGGAACATCTCCGGCACCGCGACGGTGGTGACGGCGGTTTCGCACAATTCGCCATCGCCGATTGACAGTGGCAGCACGTCGGGCGCGGTGCCGATCGTGCCGCTCTCGTAAATCAAGGTGATGTCGGGCGCATGCGTCAGCCGCGCCACATTGCAAGCGGCGGATGGCGCGCCGATGCCGACGAAACAGACATCGTCATTGCGCAGCGCGCGGCTGGCGGCGATCGTCATCATCTCGTTGGGGGTGAAGCCCTGATTGTCGCTCATGCCGCTTTCCTCAGATGCTCGACCCGGGCCTCGAAATCGCCGGCACTCTTCTCGATGACGTTGGCCCGCATCCACGCCTGGAATTTCTCGCGGTCGGCGGCGATTTCGTCCCATTCGAGATAGGCGGCATTGTCGCGCGCATAATAGCCATGCGCGTAGGACGGATGCGAGCCTCCGGGCACGACCGATATCGCGGCAATCGTCCAGCGCGGCAGCACGGTCAGGTTGGGGTGCAGATCGTCGAAATTGTCGACCACTTCCTCGACCGTCACCACCGCGCGTTTGGCCGCCAGCACCGCTTCCTTCTGGATGCCGATGATGCCTTCGACCAGCACATTGCCTTTCTTGTCGGCCTTCTGCGCATGGATGAAGGTGACGTCAGGCCGGATCGAAGGAACAGCGGCCAGCACCTCGCCGGTGAACGGACAGGTGACAGACTTGATGTTCGGGTTGACCGCCGCGAGGCCAGCACCGCGATAGCCGCGAAACACCGCGCAGGGCAGGCCGGCAGCACCCGCTTCATAGGCGTTGGCCATGCCGGCATGGCTGTGCTCCTCGATTTCAAGTGAGCGCGGGAAACCGTTCTCGATGGCATCGCGGGCGCGGCGCAGCAGGCCGACGCCGGGATTGCCGACATAGGAGAAGACGATCTTCTTCGCCATGCCCATGCCGATCATCTGGTCGTAGATCAGGTCCGGCGTCATGCGGATCAAGGTCAGGTCGCGAAAACCCTGGCGGATCGCCTCATGCGCCGCTGCCGTCGGGATCAGATGGGTGAAGCCCTCGAAGGCAGCCGTGTCACCATCTTTCAAATTCTCGGCCACGGCCTGTTTGAGCGGCAGGAACTTGACCATCGCATCGGCTCCAGGCTGAGAAAGTTCGTATTGCGAACATATGTTTTATATGCGATACTTTCTATGCTGAGCAGAGGCGTGGAGTCAATCCTGACGCCGATGTCGTTCTGCGGAGACAAGATGGACGAAGAGGCTGTTTCCCGTGATCATGTCGGCTCGCTTGAACGCGGCCTTGCCGTCATGGAGATCCTGGCCCGCCATCCCTCGGGCATGACGTTGACTGAAATGGCCGAGGAAGCGGGCCTGACCCGCGCCGGCGCCCGCCGCTTCCTGCTGACACTCACCGCCACCGGCTATGCAACACAAGCCGGCCGCGTGTTCTCGCTGTCGCCGCGCCTGCTGACGGTTGCCCGCACCTGGCTCGGCGGCGCCTCGCTATGGGCCTTCGCCGCCCCCATCATGCGCGCGGTCGCCGCACAGCTGAACGAGGCCTGCTCGGCAGCCATCCTGTCGGGTGAGGATGTCGTCTATGTCGCCCGCATTCCCGGCCGCCGCATTCTCAGCGTGTCACTCGATGTCGGCACCAGGCTGCCTGCCTATTGCACCTCGATGGGGCGCATCTTGCTCGCGGGCCTGACGCCTCAGGAATTGGACGCATTCCTCGACCAGGCGACCATCGAGAGACGGACGCCGAAGACGATCATCGACGTCAGGCTGCTGGCCGGCGCCATCGGCAAGGCGAAAGCGGACGGCTTTGCCATCGTCGATGAGGAACTGGAACTCGGCCTGCGCTCGATCGCCGTGCCGATCCGCGACCGGGCAGAGCGCACGGTCGCGGCCATCAACGTCTCGACGCAATCCGCGCGTTTTTCTGTCGCAGAGATGGAGCGGGAGATCCTGCCCGTGCTGCTGGAGGCCAGGCAGCGCATCGAGGATTTTTTCGTGATCTAAGTCGGCGGGACAGCACCCCCCCTCTGGCCTGCCGGCCATCTCCCCCGCAAGGAGGGAGATCAGCTGTTATCTCGGCTTTCGCCAAATCTACACCGTTGTAGGGTGAGCGCAGCGCTGAACCTGCCAATCTCCCCCCTTGCGGGCCTGTTGCAAAATTGTGTGGATGTGATTCCCTGTTTTTGAACCAGGGATCTTGCGATGACGACGAAGCCGAGCGGTCAGTTC
>NZ_JAMYLI010000034.1:0-65705 GCF_040317955.1 Mesorhizobium sp. M1342
CCTAATTTAACCCCCCCCCCCCCCCCCCCCCCCCACCCCCCACCCCCCGGGCCCCGCCCCCTCCCCCCGCCCCCCACCCCCCCCCCCCCCCCCCCCCCCCCCCCCCCCGCGCCGCGGCCCCGCCCCCCCCCCCCCCCCCCCACGCCCACTTCAACCTTCAAGGGTTACCAGAGACCGATGAACCTGTTTCGTACGATTGGTTTGATGCTGTTGTTCCTGCTGGCGACACTGTCGTCCTCCGGCGCCGGCGAAGCCGATCTGCGCGGCATCATCGCCAAATTCGCCGCGGCCAAGGGCTTTTCCGAGATCGGAGCCGTCGTCCACGAACTGGCTGCTGCCGGCGATCCGGCGGTGGAGCGGCCGCTTGCGGCACTGGCCGACGGCAACCTCTATGTCCGCAAGGCCGATTCCCTGGTGTTTGTCGGCAAGGAAGCGGGCGAAAGCGTCCAGCTTTCCGACCCGTTGAGCGGCGAGGCATCGGGCGAGGCGGCCAAGGACGACATCACCAAGATCAAGGTCAACAACACGCTGCGTCGCGTCATCCGCGATGCGTTGGGCACGCTGACGCTTGGCGCCAAGGATCCGGCCGTGCGCATCGCCGCCGCCGACACCATGTTCAAGACGCCCGACGCCGCAAACATCGGACCGCTCGACACGGCAATCGCCAGTGAGACCGTGGCCAGCGTCAAGGCGCTGCTCGAACAGGCTCGTGCCGCCTCCGTTCTGGTCTCCGACCGGCCTGAAGCCGACAAGCTCGCTGCAATTGCCCTGATCGGCGCGCGTGGCGACCGCGATGCGGTTTCCCTGCTCACCTCGGTCGAGGCGAAATCCACCGACGCGGTCAAGCAAGCGGCGACGACCGCAATCGCCAACATCAATTCGACGCTGGCCTTCTGGGATGCCGGCCAGAACATCTGGTACGGCATTTCGCTGGGCTCGGTGCTGCTGCTGGCGGCGATCGGCCTTGCCATCACCTTCGGCGTCATGGGCGTTATCAACATGGCGCACGGCGAGATGGTCATGCTCGGCGCCTACACGACCTTCGTCGTCCAGCAGGTGATCCGCACCTCCTTTCCCGGCCTGTTCGACTGGTCGCTGGTTATTGCGCTGCCGCTGGCTTTCCTCGTCTCGGCTCTGGTCGGCCTGATCATCGAGCGCGGCGTCATCCGCTTTCTCTACGGGCGGCCGCTGGAAACACTGCTTGCGACTTGGGGCGTCTCGCTGATCCTGCAACAGGCCGTGCGTTCGATCTTCGGGCCGACCAACCAGGAGGTGGGCAACCCCTCGTGGATGTCGGGCTCGTTCAATGTCGGACAGTTGGCGATCACCTGGAACCGGCTGTGGATCCTGGTTTTCGCGCTCGCTGTCTTCGGCATCCTGCTCTACGTGATGAAGCGCACGCCCTGGGGCCTTCAGATGCGCGCCGTCACCGCCAACCGGCGCATGGCCGCCTCGATGGGCATCAGGACGCCATGGGTAGACGCGCTGACTTTCGCGCTCGGCTCCGGCATTGCAGGCATTGCCGGTGTCGCGCTCAGCCAGATCGACAATGTCTCGCCCAATCTCGGTCGCGGCTACATCATCGACAGCTTCATGGTCGTCGTCTTCGGCGGCGTCGGCAATCTGTGGGGCACGCTGGTCGGCGCCTTCTCGCTTGGCATCGTCAACAAGTTCCTCGAGCCCTATGCGGGCGCGGTGCTCGGCAAGATCGTCGTGCTGGTGCTGATCATCCTGTTCATACAGAAGCGCCCGCGCGGCCTGTTCGCGCTCAAGGGCAGGGCGGTGGAAGCATGATCACGGGACGCTTCTTTGCCGCCGGCGCGGACCGCCGCATCGCCATCACGATCTTCATCCTGCTGGCGGTGGCCGTCATCGTGCCGCTGCTCAACCTTGCGGTGTCTCCTGCCAGCGCCTTCTACATCCCATCCTACATTGTCGCGCTGACCGGCAAATATCTCTGTTATGCACTGCTCGCCTTGGCGCTCGATCTTGTCTGGGGCTATTGCGGCATCCTTTCGCTTGGCCACGGCGCCTTCTTCGCGCTCGGCGGCTATGCGATGGGCATGTATCTGATGCGCCAGATCGGCTCACGCGGCGTCTACGGCAATCCCATCTTGCCCGACTTCATGGTGTTCCTGAACTACAAGGAATTGCCCTGGTTCTGGTACGGTTTCGACCATTTCTGGTTCGCCGGCCTCATGGTGCTCGCGGTGCCCGGCCTGCTCGCTTTCGTCTTTGGCTGGTTCGCCTTCCGCAGCCGCGTCACCGGCGTTTATCTCTCGATCATCACCCAGGCGATGACGTACGCGCTGCTGCTTGCCTTTTTTCGCAACGACATGGGGTTCGGCGGCAACAACGGCCTGACCGATTTCAAAGATATTCTGGGCTTCAACGTGCAGGCCGACGCGACGCGCTCGGCGCTGTTTGCCGCCAGCGCCGTGATGCTCGCGCTAGCCGTCTTCGTCACCTGGGCGATCGTCGGCTCCAAATACGGCAAGCTCTTGATGGCTGTGCGCGATGCCGAGAGCCGCACGCGCTTCCTCGGCTGGCGGGCGGAGAACGTAAAACTGTTCGCCTTCACCGTCTCGGCCGTCATGGCCGGCATAGCCGGCGCGCTCTACGTGCCGCAGGTCGGCATCATCAATCCGGGTGAATTCGAGCCGGCCAATTCGATCGAGGTCGTTGTGTGGGCCGCCGTCGGCGGGCGCGGCACCATTGTCGGACCGATCATCGGTGCGTTGCTGGTCAATGCCGGCAAATCCTGGTTCACCGGCGTGCTGCCGGAATTCTGGCTGTTTGCCTTGGGTGGGCTGTTCGTCGCCGTCACGCTCTTGCTGCCCAAGGGCATCATCGGCATGTGGGACAGCTGGCGCGGCAACGCCAGGGCGTTGCGGGCAGCTTCGATTGCCGAGGAAGCCGGCACCGATGCCGACGTCCCGCCGCCGGCCAAAATCGTTCGCAGCGAGGCGAGAAAGCCCGGCGACTGGTCCGCCAGCAACCCCGAACCGCAGCCGGCGGAGTGAGCGACCATGTCAAAGTCGAACACGATCCTTTATCTCGACGGAGTTTCGGTCTCCTTCGACGGCTTTCGCGCCATCAACAATCTGTCGCTGGTGCTCGACAAGGGTGAGATGCGCGCCATCATCGGCCCCAACGGCGCCGGCAAGACGACGATGATGGACATCGTCACCGGCAAGACGCGGCCCGACGAAGGCGACGTGTTCTTCGACGGCCAGGTCGATCTGACCAAGCATGATGAGGCCGAGATCGCCATGATGGGCATCGGCCGCAAGTTTCAGAAGCCGACCGTGTTCGAAAGCCACACGATCGAGGAAAACCTGATGCTGGCGCTGAAGGGGCCGCGCTCGATCTTCCCGGCGCTGTTCCATCGCCGCTCGGCCGCCGAGACGCGGCAGATCGATGACATCCTCGGCATCATCCGGCTTGGCGACAAGCGTGACGAACTGGCGGCCAATCTGAGCCATGGGCAAAAGCAGTGGCTCGAGATCGGCATGCTCTTGGCGCAGGACCCGAAACTGCTTCTGGTCGACGAACCGGTCGCCGGCATGACCGATGCCGAGACCGAGGAAACCGCGCGGCTGCTCAAGGATATTGCCCGCGACCATTCGGTCATCGTCGTCGAGCACGACATGCATTTCGTGCGCGAGCTCGGCGTCAAGGTCACCTGCCTGCATGAGGGCTCGGTGCTGAGTGAGGGCACACTCGATTTTGTGTCGGCCGACGAGCGTGTCGTCGAAGTCTATCTGGGGAGATGAGCATGGTTTGGCGGGTGCAGTTCCATCACTTCGATTTGTCGTTTCTGCGGTTCTGGAAAAGGCGCTGACATGCTCGAAGTTTCCAATGCCACGCTGCACTACGGCGCCGCCCAGGCGCTGCGCGGCGTGTCGCTGAAGGCGGGCGCCGGCAAGATCACCTGCGTGCTCGGCCGCAATGGCGTCGGCAAGACCAGTTTGATGAGATCGATCGTCGGCCATCACCGGCTGACGAGCGGAAGCGTTGCCTTCGAGGGGAAGGCGCTCGACCGGAGCGCGGCGTATGACCGCGCCCGGTCGGGCATCGCATTCGTACCGCAGGGCAGGGAGGTCTTTCCGCTGCTCACCGTGCGGGAGAACCTGGAATCAGGCTTCGCGCCGCTGAAACGGGCCGACCGCAACATTCCTGCACATGTCTTCGAATTGTTCCCGGTGCTGAAGCAGATGCTCGGCCGTCGCGGTGGCGATCTTTCCGGGGGCCAGCAGCAGCAGCTCGCCATCGGGAGGGCATTGGTGATGCGGCCGAAGCTGCTGGTGCTCGACGAGCCGACCGAAGGCATCCAGCCGTCGATCATCAAGGACATCGGCCGCGCCATCCGCTACCTGCGCGACCAAGCCGGCATCGCCGTGCTTTTGGTCGAACAATATCTCGATTTCTGCCGCGAACTCGCCGACGAGGTCAACATCATGGACCGGGGCGTGATCGTCCATACCGGTCCGGCGGAAGATCTGGACCGTGCCGATGTCCGGAAGTTCCTGACGGTGTAGAATCGCCGCCGCACTTCAGTTGACGATCCGAAGTCCTTGCCAAATCCAATATTTCTCCGGCCCTGCATCAGCGTCTCTGGTGCATCGGCAACTGCGTGCTAGTCTTTTCCTAGGCTTTTGTGAGTCGGCCGCTTCCGTACCAGTCTGGTTTATCGCAGATCGAGGCCGCGGCTATCACCGGCAAGTCTCACGCAAGCAAGGCTTCCTAGCTTCTCTCCTGCGATCTTTGTCGTTCAACGCGTTTGGGCACACAGGCTAAGGGACAGCCATGGAACGTTACGTCGAGGACTACCAGAAGCGGCGGCTTACCGAGCGCGTCGATATCATCACTGCCATCAACATCTTGAAGTCCCAAGGCTACGGCCATGACGACCTGATCGAGGAGATCACCAAGGTCTTCTATGTCGACCTGGATGCATTCAATGAAATCGTGATGGCGGCGTAGAGCAATTCTGGGAAAAGTGCGAAGCGCTTTCCCTGGATAATTGCATCAGACAACGGGTTAGAGCAGCTCGCCGTTTCCTTGAAACGGTGAAATGCTCTGGAAGTCGCACAGCTCATCGTGATCGTGGCTGCCACAGATGCGCGATCAGCCTGCGCGCCTGAACGGAGAGGCGGTGACGCGGTTGCGGCCACCGCGCTTGGCGTCGTAGAGCGCCTTGTCGGCGGTATTGAGCACCTTGTCGAAGCCGAGACCTTCCTTGGTGCCGAAAGCAAATCCGGCACTGACCGTGCATATCAGCGAGCCTGTCTCGGTTTCGATGCGGTGCGCGGCAAAAGCTGTCCGTATGGCCTCGGCGGTGGCCTCCACCGTTTCGGGCAAGGTCCGCTTCAGCACCAGCGCGAATTCCTCGCCGCCCATGCGCGCGGCGACGTCGCCCGGGCGGAGATTGCCGGCGAGTTCCCGTGCGAACACCTTCAGCACCTCATCGCCGGCGGCGTGGCCGAATTCGTCGTTGACGGCCTTGAAGTTGTCGAGATCGAAGACGACCACCGCCGTGAAGGCGCCGACCGGCGCATCGCCGTGCAGGTCGAACAGGGCGCGGCGGTTGAGCAGGCCGGTCAGCGGGTCGGTCAGGGCATTGTGGCGGTGATGCCGGGCCAGACGTCCCTGGTTCAGGGCCAGGGAAAGCGCCCCGATCCCGGTCATGCTGGCGATGACGATGATGAGGCTCAGTTCCTCGGCCCAGTTGCTTGGCGCATGTCCAAGGTCCAGCTTTCCATCCAAGGCTAGAACCATGGCGCAGAGAGCGAAGGATGCGGCCGTGGCGGAATAGAGCGCGGTGATACCGATCGTCAGGGCAGGGGCTTCGTCGCGGCCTTTCCAGTATTCGACCGCCGTTGCGAACAGAAGCAAGGCGGCGAAGGCATTTTCGAACATGAAGCCCAGCCCGTCATAGCCTAGAGCCATCGGAGGCAACGTCACGGCCAGCGAAATGGCGCTGCCAAGCACCGTTCGCGGCACTGGCGAGCCGCCGGTTCTGAACTGGTAGGCCGCGCCCAGCATTGTCGAGAAACCGAGCAGGAGGAAAGCCAGCGTGGCGATGCCGAGCAGGCGCCCGGGCATATCGATATAGGCGTCATAGACAAAAATATCGCCGACCACGAACACCAGACTGATCGCCCATGTCAGCAGGAATTTCTCCGAGCGAGCGGTCAGCCACATGCCAAACAATGTCAGGCTCAGGCAGGCAGCGGAAAAACCGACAGCCAGCAGAAGTGAAGTGTAGTCGAGCGACATGCCCCTCGTCCTTGCCCGCGGCGGCCCAAATCTGCGACTGGTTCGGCTGGATTCATGC
Source organism: Mesorhizobium sp. M1342 (assembly GCF_040317955.1). Lineage (NCBI taxonomy): Bacteria > Pseudomonadati > Pseudomonadota > Alphaproteobacteria > Hyphomicrobiales > Phyllobacteriaceae > Mesorhizobium > Mesorhizobium sp. M1342. Next base: position 6,341 of record NZ_JAMYLI010000034.1, read on the forward strand.
AGCAAGGAGGTATCGATAAGGTTACGACGGTAGCGAAGATGCCATGATTCCGCTGCGTCAGGGCACCGGCTGACCCTGGTCCACTCGCTTCATCAGTGCCATGGCGCCGAACGGCGCGCGCACCTTGCCCTCGGTGATGAAGTAGACGAACACGTCGCGCGGCTTGACCGGCGCATCGGTGGCGGGGTCGGCGCGCCGCAGGTCGGCCGGCTGCTTGCCTTGCGCCCAAATCTTTACCCGCGCGGCCCATTCATCGAGGCCTTTCGGCGTGTAGCAGTCGGGATTGTCATCGCTGCCGGTCTGCAGCCGGGCGTAGACGAAATCACCGGTGACATCGGCGATGTCGGGATATTTGGCATGGTCGGCGTAAACGATCGCGGCCTTGTATTTTCGGGCAAGTGCTGCGAATTCCGGCACGACAAAACTGTCGTTGCGGACTTCGAGCGCATGGCGCAGCCCAACGCCGTCCTGCTTTTCCGGCAGCAGTTTCAAAAAGGCTTCGAAATCGTCCGGATCGAATTTCTTGGTCGGCGCGAACTGCCACAGGATCGGCCCGAGCTTTTCACCGAGCGCGGCAACACCCGAGCCGAGGAAGCGCATCATCGATTCGCCGGCCTCGCCGAGCACGCGCCGGTTGGTGACGAAGCGGTTGCCCTTTAGCGAGTACACGAAACCGTCCGGCGCCTCGTTGGCCCATTTAACGAAGGTCGGCTCCTTGAAGCTGGAATAGTAAGTGCCGTTGACCTCGATGCTCGGCACCTGGCGAGTGGCGTAGTTCAGCTGCTTGGCCTTGGGAAGCTTGTCGGGATAGAAGGACGTATCCCAGGGCTCGAAGGTCCAGCCGCCCATGCCGGCGCGGATTGTTCCCGATGTGCTCATTGTCATCCTCCCAGTGCTGAAAAAATCAGGCCGCGGTGGTCTCATCGACGACTTTTGCCATGTCGACGAGCACCCATCCCGGCCGGTAGGGATTGGGCCGGCGACCCGTTTCGTGGAAACCGTAGGCCAGATAGAGCGCGATGTTCCGCTCCATCCTGGCGTTGGTGTAAAGCCGCACCTCGGGCAAGCGCCACAGCCGCGTCTGTTCGTCCGCGTGTTTGAGCAACGCAATACCGAAGCCTTTGCCCTGAAAGTCAGGAGAGACCGCGACGGAGAAGATCATCGCGTGATCGTCGTGCCGTTCCAGTGTGAGTACTCCGGCAATTTCGCTGCCGCTTTCCAACACCCACACCTCGCCGCGCGCGATGCGCGGCGTATAGTCTTCGGTGACTGGGATCGGCGGTGCGCCTAACAGTGCAGTGTAAGGCGCATAGGCCGCTTCCGTCAGCGAGACGACAGTTTGGAGATCACCGGCAAGCGCTCTTCTGATTTTCATTCAAAAGCTCTCCAGGCGCCAACCGGTCCGATCACTCCGCCGCTTCGCGCTTGCCTCCGGGGCGCCGCTCCAGAAGCTCCTTGAGGAACTGGCCGGTGTAGCTGCGCTTCTCGCGCACGATTGCTTCCGGCGTGCCGGAGGCAACCAGTTCGCCGCCGCCGTCGCCGCCTTCGGGGCCGAGGTCGAGCACCCAGTCGGCGGTCTTGATCACTTCGAGATTGTGCTCGATGACCACCACCGTGTTGCCCTGGTCGACCAGTTCATGCAGCACTTCCAACAGCTTGGCGACGTCGTGGAAATGCAGCCCGGTGGTCGGCTCGTCGAGGATATAGAGCGTCTTGCCAGTTGCCTTGCGCGACAGTTCCTTGGCGAGCTTGATGCGCTGCGCCTCGCCGCCGGACAGCGTCGTCGCCTGCTGGCCGATGTGGATGTAGCCGAGGCCGACCTGCTTCAGCGTTTCGAGCTTGTCGCGCACGCCGGGCACGGCGGCGAAGAAGTCGACGCCTTCCTCGACCGTCATGTCGAGCACGTCGGCGATCGACTTGCCCTTGAACACGACGTCGAGGGTCTCTCTGTTGTAGCGCTTGCCGTGACAGACGTCGCAGGTGACGTAGACGTCGGGCAAAAAGTGCATCTCGATCTTGATGACGCCGTCGCCCTGGCAGGCCTCGCAGCGGCCGCCCTTCACGTTGAAGGAGAAGCGTCCCGGCTGGTAGCCGCGCGCCTTGGCTTCGGGCAGCCCAGCGAACCAGTCGCGGATCGGCGTGAAGGCGCCGGTATAGGTGGCGGGGTTCGAACGCGGTGTCCTGCCGATCGGCGACTGGTCGATGTCGATGACCTTGTCGAGGAATTCGAGACCCTCGATGCGGTCGTGTTCGGCCGGATGTTCGCGCGAGCCCATGATGCGGCGCGACGCGGCCTTGAACAGCGTCTCGATGAGGAAGGTCGACTTGCCGCCGCCCGACACGCCGGTCACGGCGGTGAAGGTGCCGAGCGGGATTTCTGCGGTGACGTTCTTCAAATTGTTGCCGCGCGCGCCGACGATTTTCAGGCGCCGGTTCTTCTTCGCCTCGCGCCTGACACCAGGCGTCGCCACTTCGAGCGCACCGGACAGGTATTTGCCGGTGATCGAATTGGGATTGGCCATGACCTGCTGCGGCGTGCCCTGGGCGATGATCTCGCCACCATGGATTCCGGCGGCCGGGCCCATGTCGACGACATAGTCGGCATGCAGGATGGCATCCTCGTCATGCTCGACGACGATCACCGTGTTGCCGATGTCGCGCAGATGCTTCAGCGTATCGAGCAGACGGGCATTGTCGCGCTGGTGCAGGCCGATCGATGGCTCGTCCAGCACATAGAGCACACCGGTAAGACCCGAGCCGATCTGCGACGCCAGCCGGATGCGCTGGCTCTCGCCGCCCGACAGCGTGCCGGAATTGCGCGACAGCGTCAGATAGTCGAGCCCGACATCGTTGAGGAAGCGCAGCCGCTCGCGGATCTCCTTCAAGACCCGCACCGCGATCTCGTTCTGCTTGTCGTTGAGCGACGCTGGCAGGTCGGTGAACCACTGGTCGGCCTTGCGGATGGAAAGCTCGGTGACTTCGCCGATGTGCTTGCCGGCGATTTTCACCGCCAGCGACTCGGGCTTCAGCCGATAGCCCTTGCAGACCGGGCAGGGCGTCGCCGACATGAAGCGCTCGATTTCTTCGCGCATCCAGGCGGATTCGGTCTCTTTCCAGCGCCGCTCGAGATTGGGAATGACGCCTTCAAAGGTCTTGGTGGTCTTGTAGGAGCGCAGGCCGTCATCATACTGGAAGGTGATTTCGCGCTCGCCCGTGCCGTGCAGGATGGCTTCCTTGGCCTCTTCGGACAAATCCTTGAACTTGTCGCCAAGCTTGAAGCCATAAGCCTTGCCCAGCGCTTCCAGCGTCTGCGCGTAATAGGGCGAGGTCGACTTCGCCCACGGGCTGACGGCGCCGTCGCGCAGCGAGATGTTCTCGTCCGGCACGATCAGATTGCCGTCGATGGCGCGCTGGCTGCCGAGACCGTCGCAGGTCGGGCAGGCGCCGAACGGGTTGTTGAACGAGAACAGCCGCGGTTCGATTTCCGGAATGGTGAAGCCGGAGACCGGGCAAGCGAACTTTTCCGAGAACAGGATGCGCTCATGCGTCTCGTTCTTCGACTTGTTGACCGAATCCTCGCCGGTCTGGCTGGCATCGAGCGGCTTGTCGGCGAATTCGGCGACCGCCAGCCCATCGGCCAGCTTCAGGGCGGTCTCGATGGAATCGGCAAGCCGCGTCGCCAGATCGCCGCGCACGACGATGCGGTCGACGACGACGTCGAGGTCATGCTTGTACTTCTTGTCCAGCGCCGGCACGTCGGCGATTTCGTAGAAGACGCCATCGACCTTGACGCGCTGAAAGCCCTTTTTTTGCAACTCCAGCAATTCCTTGCGGTATTCGCCTTTGCGGCCGCGCACCATCGGCGCCAGGATGAACAGCCGCGTGCCTTCCTCGACCGCCAGCACGCGGTCGACCATCTGCGAAACCGTCTGGCTCTCGATCGGCAGGCCGGTGGCCGGCGAATAGGGGATGCCGACGCGCGCAAAAAGCAGCCGCATATAGTCGTAGATCTCGGTGACGGTGCCGACGGTCGAACGCGGGTTCTTCGAGGTGGTCTTCTGCTCGATGGAGATGGCGGGCGACAGGCCGTCGATCTGGTCGACGTCAGGCTTCTGCATCATCTCAAGGAATTGCCGCGCGTAGGCCGACAGGCTTTCGACGTAGCGGCGCTGGCCTTCGGCATAGATCGTGTCGAAGGCAAGCGATGACTTGCCGGACCCCGACAGGCCGGTCATGACAATCAGGCTGTCACGCGGCAAGTCGAGATCGACATTCTTCAGATTGTGTTCGCGCGCCCCGCGAATGGAAAGATATTTATGGTCGGCCATAGCCGGTCGCCGCCTCAGAATCTGGAATTTCCTGGAATGGCGGGTTTTCCCGGCCATCCCCTATGTAGGTAGTTTTGCCGCCACGTCGAGAGACGCCACAATTCCCGACCAAAGCGTTTAACCGTCTTTCGCGTGAACGGGCAAGCGGAAAGAACAAAGGCCGAACACGCTCCTGACAAAGCTGTGCAAAAGCTGACCTGCACGTAACCTTCCGGCGATCACATTTTTCGGTAACCGGCTATTGATGGTTGACGCCACCAGCTGACGGGAGCAGTCTCCAGCAGTCAACGAAGACGGCCGTCTTTCGATGGCCTCGCCGCCCAAAGGCGGCCTGCGAGACGCCGCAGGCATTTGCGATTTGTGCTTCGTGACGACAACGTCGCAATGGACAAAGGAGCGGAGCTATGACGCCACCGGATCGTCCCATAGGGTTCCAGTTGTTACTGGAGCGGCGGCAGGCATAAGTGCCAGGGTTTAGCGTTTTCGCCACCCGACAAACCGTGACCTGCCATATCCCCGTAAAAATCAGAGACTGTTAGTCGGATCGTCGGTTGAACGCCGCGTTGCATCCGAAATCAAATGCCGGCAGTACACTCCCGGTAGAGATTGGATTTGAGATCCAAAAAGGCCCCGTCCGTTTGCGCAAAGCACGGCGGGGCCGTTTTCATGTGCGGATTGTCTGTTGGCGACAGGCGCAACGCAGCACGCGCCGACAGACTGTCAGTGGCGCGGCGGCCCGATCGAGCCGGCGCCGACATCGACGGTGATGCTGCCGGAAATCCTGACATCCGTATCGCCGATCTTGAACTGGCCGTTGCCGTTGCCGGGAAACGCGTCGTCGGGCTCCGGAGCCGGCTTGGCGATGCGGTAGTCACCGGTTACGCCGGGCAGGGCGCCTTTTTGCGTTGACGGCGAACTGTCTTCGGCAAGTGCCGCGCCGCTGATGAGGCCCGCAATGGCGAGCGCTACAACGGCGATGACGCGGTGCAATGATCTGGACTGATGAGTGTCGGTCATCCCAAGACTATAGTGGCGCGCCGCCGATGGAACCAGACCGGCATCGTCAAATCTTCGACAGCCGGACGGACTCCGATCCGGCCCTGGCTCACGCCGCCTTTTTTCGCGTGTCGAAAACATGGTCGACGATGCCCCATGCCTGGGCCTCGCGGGCGGTCATGAAGTGGTCGCGGTCCAGCGTGCGCTCGACCTCTTCATAGCTGCGGCCGCAATGCTGCGCGTAGAGTTCGGCCATGTGCCGTTTCGTCCGGCCGATGCGCTCGGCATGGCGCTGGATGTCGGAGGCCTGGCCCTGGAACCCGCCCAGCGGCTGATGCAGCAGGATGGTGGCGTTCGGCAGCGAGATCCGGCGCCCCGGTGCGCCTGCCATCAGCAGGAACGAGCCCATCGATGCGGCAAACCCCATGCATACGGTCGACACCGGGCAGCTGATGTATTGCATTGTGTCGTAGATGGCGAAGCCGCTGGTGACCACGCCGCCCGGCGAGTTGATGTAGAGCGAGATCTCCTTGTCGGGATTGTCCGATTCCAGCGACAGAAGCTGCGCGCAGACCAACGCCGAGATGTCGTCGTTGATCTCACCGTTGATGAAGACGATGCGCTCGCGCAGCAGTCGTGAAAAGATGTCGAAGGCGCGTTCGCCGCGGCTCGATTGCTCGATCACCATCGGAACCAGATTGGCAACACCGCTCATTGTCTCTCTCCGTCTGTTTGTTTTCAGGCCGCGCGCAGCAGGAGGCGAGGCGTGTTTGCGGCGATTGGCTTAGGTGACCTGTTTGCATCGAGCGAAAGCCGGCAGCCGGCGCCTGCCATGGCGACGGCAGGCATGGCCTTGCGGGCAAAGCCGTCATGGACGATGCGCAGATGCGTGCCGCCGGAAACGGTGCGCGCAAGCGTAAAAGTGACGGTACTGTCAAGCGGATCCTGCCGCGCGCCATCGCCTGGCTGCGAGCGCTCCCGCCAGGAATAGCGCAACAGGCGTTCGGGCTCGGCGTCGAGGATTTCGCAATCGATCGGCGCATCCGGTCCGGCGAGGGCAAAACGGTTGCCCATCTCGGGTCTGATGTCGTTCGGCATCATCCAGGCGGCGAGCAATTCCGGTACGGTCAGGGCCCGCCAGACCTTTTCCGGCGGCTCGGCAAGCTCGTACTCGAACTCGAGCGCATCCGCGGCGTCGCTTTGGCCCGCGTTGGTCGTTGATCCCGCCTTCTTCATTGATCCATGTCCTTCAAAACCGCCTTCAGCCTTTCGATGCGCTCCGGCCAGAAGGTCCGGTAGCGTTCGATCCAGGAGAGCAAGGGGGCGAGCCCCTGCGGATCGGCGCGGTAATAGGCGTTGCGGCCGGCTCGCCGCTCGACCACCAGCCCGGCCCCACGCAGCACCGCCAGATGCTGCGACACCGCGGGCTGCGACACCGTCATCCCGGTGCGCAATTCCGACACGCTCATCTCGCCGGCGGCCAGCCGCTCAAAGACGGCGCGGCGCGTCGGGTCGGCCAGTGCCCGGAAAATCTCTGCTTCGATCATGCCAAAAGCATAAGTGAATACTTATTGATTTGGCAAGCGGTCTTTTCAAACCCATATGAGCGGCTTCGGCATTGCTGCCATTCCTTGACAATAAGCAGCGATGCGGATAAGAACGAAAAGGGAACAAAAACCTTGTGGGTAAAGGCAGCCATGGCAAGCGGCGATCGCCTGCAGCCTGTAAGGTGCTGCGACAAAAATTTGTTTCGGATGAGCGCGGAGAAATATCATGGCGGGTAGCGTCAACAAGGTCATTCTGGTCGGCAATCTCGGCGCGGATCCCGAAATCCGTCGCCTGAATTCGGGTGAACCGGTCGTCAACATCCGCATCGCCACATCGGAAAGCTGGCGCGACAAGAATTCCGGCGAACGCAAGGAAAAAACCGAGTGGCACAACGTCGTCATCTTCAATGAGGGCATCGCCAAGGTGGCGGAGCAGTATCTGAAGAAGGGCATGAAGGTCTATGTCGAGGGCCAGTTGCAGACGCGCAAATGGCAGGACCAGACCGGTGCCGACAAGTACACGACGGAAGTCGTGCTGCAGAAATTCCGCGGTGAGCTGCAGATGCTCGACGCACGCGGACAGGGCGAGGGCGGTCAGGTCGGCGGCTATACCGGTGGCGGCAGCAGCCGTGGTTCCGATTTCGGTCAGTCCAGCCCGAGCGAAGGCTTCAATCGCGGCGGCGGCGGTGCCAAGAGCGGCGGCGGTGGCGGTTCGTCGCGCGAATTGGATGACGAAATCCCGTTCTGATCGCAACAGTTATGTCAGACACAGTGCCCCGAGAGTCATTCATGGACTTTCGGGGTTTTGCATCGTGATTGAGGCTGACCGGGCCGATCAAGGAAATACGGTGAAAGGACGAGTTCGGTGAAAGCACGCGTAAAGTGGGTCGAGGAGCGCACCTTCGTCGGGGAATCCGGCAGCGGTCACAAGGTCGTGCTCGGAACAGCGCACGGATCGGAAGGCAAGACGCCGGGTCCAAGCCCGATGGAGCTGGTGCTGATCGGCACCGGTGGCTGTTCGGCCTATGATGTCGTGCATATCCTCGAAAAAGGCCGCGAGGCGGTCGAGGACTGCGTCGTCGAACTCGACTCCGACCGGGCCGAAACCGAGCCCAGGGTTTTTACACGCATCCATATGCATTTCGTCGTCAAGGGCAGGGCACTCTCCAGCGACAAGGTGAAACGCGCGATCGACCTTTCGATCGAAAAATATTGCTCGGCGTCTGCGATGCTGGCCAAGACCGCGACGATTACCCACGATTTCGAAGTGATCGACACGACGGTGAAATAGGGCCGGCTTCGGCGGCAGCTCGTCGCGTTACCCCGCCATCAGCGCCTTGATGCCGTCGGCCACGAATTGCACGGCCAGTGCCGCCAGGATGACGCCAAGCAGCCGGGTCAGGATCGAACGACCAGTCTGGCCGAGGATGCGGTCGATGCGTTCCGACAGCACGAACACCAGATAGGTGATGGCGAGGCAGACGAAGATGATGCCGACCAGGGCTGCCTGCGCGGCAAATCCCTGAAATGAACCGGAAAGCAGCACCGTCGCCGAAATCGCGCCGGGGCCGGCGATCAGCGGGATCGCCAGCGGGAAGGCGGCGATGTTGTGGATCATGTCCTTGGTGATGGCGACGTCGCCGATCTTCTCCTTACGGTCCTGCCGGCGCTCGAACACCATCTCGAAGGCGATGAAGAACAGCAGGAAACCGCCGGCGACGCGGAAGGCCGGCAACGTTATGCCGAACACCGACAGGATCGATGCGCCGGCAACTGCAAACAACGCCATCACCAGGAAGCCGATGATCGAGGCACGGACGGAAACCTGCTGGCGCTCCTCGCGGTTCATGCCGCGCGTTACGGCCAGGAACAGCGGCGCCAGGCCAGGCGGATCGATGGTCACGAGAATGGTGACGAAGGCGTTGAACAGGCTGTCGAAACTCGGCATCTCTGACCCTCCCGCCGGGCCGTGCCCGGACAGAATATTGGTAGAGCAAAGCCCGGTCGGTGGGAACTGTCAGCGGGAAAGTGGTTGATGCCGGCGCAAAGGATCGCGACGCTTTTATTCTGGGCTGCTGCTGCATTCCTCGGCGATCAAACCTCTCGGCGCGCCAGGAACTCGACTTCCAGCCGCCATGTCGCGCCATTGTCTTGCGAGCGTTCGCCCAGCCATCGGAAGGAGTTTTCGGTGATGCGTGAAAAGCTCCAGCGTACTGAACTGCCGGTGCCGTCGGCGCCCACTTGCATGATCGTGTCGCCCTCGGCGCGACCGAGCTGGCGGCTGTAATACTGGTTGCGCGGATCGCTCCAGAAGATGTGCCAGGCATCCGCGCCGGGGTCGTAGACGCGCAACGTCGTGCCGTAGAACGTCCAGGCGCCGAGCGAAGGCGAAGGGCCGGCGTCGCGCGCGGGCAGGATCCAGACGTCCTGGATCGCCCGGCCTTCGAGCGCCCAGCCGAAATGCACCTCGCCACGCCCGGTCAGCACCGTGCCGTCCTCGAGATGGCGCGAGGCGTCGAACGCCCAGGCGCCGGCGAAGCGCCCGTAAAGGTTCAGCTTTTCGGCGAGTCCGTCGATAGGTCCGGGGCTGTGCAAGGCTTCGGCAAAGGAGGATTGGTCAAACATGGTTCAGCTCTCTTCTTGTCAGGAGACCGGGAAGGGTAGGCGGTGAAGGGGTTCTGGGCTTGGGAAAAATTGCTATATTTCGGCCATGACAGCGACCACACATATTCTCGCCTCCGGACCTGGCTGGCACGTGACGGATGTCATCTGCACGGCCGGTGCCGGCGACCGGCCGTTCGAGGAAGCACATCAGGATTTCTGCGTGGCTGCCGTCACCAGCGGCACGTTCCGCTACCGTGCGCAACAAGGCACGGCGATGCTGGCGCCCGGCGCGCTCCTGCTCGGCAATCCCGGCACATGCTACGAATGCGGGCATGAGCATGGCGGCGGCGACCGTTGCCTGTCGTTTCATTTCGGACCGTCTTACATGGAGCGGGTCGTGGCCGGCGTGCCGGGCGCCAGGAAGCTGGCCTTCGCCACGCCGCGCCTGCCGCCTTTGCCGGTGCTGGCGCCACTGCTGGCCGAGGCGGAAGCCGCGCGCGAGACTGCTGACATGGATGCCTTCGAGGAACTTTCCCTGCGCATGGCCGGTGCCGCCGCGACGATTGCCACCGGAGCCACGCATGTCAGGCGCGCGCCGAGCCGCCGCGATCAGAAACGGGTGGCCGAAGCGGTGCGGCGGATAGAGTTGGATGCCGACGGGCCGGTCTCGCTTTCAGCGCTTGCGGATGAGACTGCGACCAGTCCTTACCATTTCCTGCGCATCTTCCGGCAGGTCGCGGGCATGACGCCCTATCAGTTCTTGCTCAAGACGCGGCTGCACAGGGCAGCGGTGCGGCTGCAGATGTCGGATGATGCGGTCTCGGCGATCGCCTTCGGGGCCGGCTTCAACGACCTGTCGACCTTCAACCGCCGGTTTCGTCGTGTCATGGGCGAAACGCCCGGTAAGTATCGCGCCCGCCGTGGCGCTATGGGCCTTCGCGTCTCGTGAATCGGCTCAGGTGCTCGCAAGGGCAGCCACAGGGTCCAATCCATCGCGCTCGTGGCTTTTGCTCGGGGAAAACGTCCATTACAGGCTTTTGCGTCGATGGCGGCGAAACCGCCTTGGCCATATCGTCGCAATCAGTGGTATCCATTTGAAATTACCACCAAAAATGACACTGGAAAAGTGCTGGGAATGTTGGAGTTTCAGCCTTGCTTCCTATATAAGCACCAAGTGATTCCTGATTAGATTGTGATCCGATTTGACCGACCAGAAGACACCGCGCGGCGCCGACGGCGGCCCCACCGGCATCGAGCCGATATCCATCGTCGAGGAGATGCAGCGCTCCTATCTCGATTACGCCATGAGCGTCATCGTCAGCCGTGCGCTGCCGGACGTGCGCGACGGCCTCAAGCCGGTGCATCGCCGCATTCTCTTCGCCGCCCATGAGAGCGGTTACCACTGGAACCGCAAATATGTGAAGTCGGCGCGTCCTGTCGCCGACGTGATGGGTAAATACCATCCGCATGGCGACGCCTCCATCTATGATGCCTTGGTGCGCATGGCACAGGACTGGTCGCTGCGCGTTCCGTTGATCGACGGGCAGGGCAATTTCGGCTCGATCGACGGCGATCCGCCTGCGGCGATGCGCTACACGGAAGCGCGCCTGACCAAGGTCGCGCACGAGCTCCTGGAGGATATCGACAAGGATACCGTCGATTTCCAGGACACTTATGACGCGTCGGGCAGCGAACCGAAGGTTCTGCCGGCACGGTTTCCCAACCTTCTGGTCAACGGCTCGGGCGGCATCGCCGTCGGCATGGCGACCAACATCCCGCCGCACAATCTCAGCGAAATCTGCAACGGCGCCATCGCCCTCATCGACAATCCGGCGATCGACCTGCCGGCGTTGATGGAGATCATTCCGGGACCGGATTTCCCGACCGGCGGCATCGTGCTTGGCCGTTCGGGCATCTACAACGCCTATTCGACCGGCCGTGGCTCCATCGTCATGCGCGGCAAGGTCAACATCGAACAGCGCGGCAATGACCGCGAGTCGATCATCATCACCGAAGTTCCCTACCAGGTGAACAAGTCGTCGATGATCGAGAAGATGGCTGAACTGGTGCGCGACAAGCGCATCGAGGGCATTTCCGATATTCGCGACGAGAGCGACCGCCAGGGCTACCGCGTCGTCATCGAGTTGAAGCGCGACGCCGTTGCCGACGTCATCCTCAACCAGCTCTATCGCTTCACGCCGCTGCAGACCTCTTTCGGCGCCAATATGGTGGCACTGAATGGCGGCAAACCGGAAGTGATGAACCTGACCGATATGCTGAAGGCGTTCGTCGCCTTCCGCGAGGAGGTGATCACAAGGCGGACGAAATTCCTGCTGCGCAAGGCGCGCGACCGCGCCCATGTGCTGGTCGGTCTCGCCATCGCCGTCGCCAATATCGACGAGATCATCAAGCTGATCCGCACCGCTCCGGATCCGCAGACGGCGCGTGAGCAGTTGATGGAGCGGCGCTGGCCCTCTGGCGACGTGGAATCTTTGATCCTCCTGATCGATGACCCGCGTCATCGGATCAATGAAGACGGCACCTACAATCTGTCAGAGGAACAGGCGCGCGCCATCCTCGAACTGCGCCTGCAGCGCCTGACCGCGCTCGGCCGCGACGAGATCGCCGACGAGTTGAACACGATCGGCGCCGAAATCATCGATTATCTGGACATTTTGTCGTCCCGCGCGCGTGTCCAGCAGATCGTCAAGGACGAGCTTGCCGCCGTGCGTGACGAGTTCGGCACGCCGCGCCGCACCGAACTCTCCGAGGGCGGTTCGGACATGGAAGACGAGGACCTGATCCAGCGTGAGGACATGGTCGTGACGGTGAGCCATTCCGGCTACATCAAGCGCGTGCCGCTGTCGCTCTACCGGGCGCAGCGCCGCGGCGGTAAGGGCCGCTCGGGCATGTCGACCAAGGAAGAGGATTTCGTCACTCGGCTGTTCGTGGCCAACACCCATACGCCGGTGCTGTTCTTCTCCTCGCGCGGCATCGTCTACAAGGAAAAGGTCTGGCGGCTGCCGATCGGCAATCCGCAGTCACGCGGCAAGGCGCTGATCAACATGCTGCCGCTGGAGCAGGGCGAGCGCATCACCACCATCATGCCGCTGCCGGAGGACGAGGCCAGCTGGGGCGAGCTCTACGTGATGTTCGCCACCACGCGTGGCACCGTGCGCCGCAACGATCTATCCGACTTCGTCCAGGTCAACCGCAACGGCAAGATCGCCATGAAGCTGGAGGAAGAAGGCGACGAGATCCTCGGCGTCGAGACCTGCACCGACAAGGACGACGTGCTGCTGACCGCCAGTTCCGGCCAGTGCATACGCTTCTCCGTCGGCGACGTGCGCGTCTTCCAGAGCCGCAATTCGGTCGGCGTGCGTGGCATAACCATGGCCGAGACCGACCGCATCATCTCGATGTCGGTGATAGAGCATGTCGATGCTTCGCCGGCGGAACGCGCCGCTTACCTGAAGCGCGCGGCGGCGGAGCGGCGTCTGGCCACGGAAACGGCCGGCGAAGAGGAAGAGATCGCGCTGACCAATGAGGAGATCGGGGAGGAGACGGAGCTTTCCGACAGCCGATACGAAGAGCTCAAGGCGCACGAACAGTACGTGCTGACGGTGACCGAATTCGGCTACGGCAAGCGTTCGTCGTCCTATGATTTCCGGCTGACCGGACGCGGCGGCAAAGGCATCCGCGCCACCGACGTGTCGAAGGCAGCCGAGATCGGCAGGCTGGTGGCGACGTTCCCGGTCGGCAATGACGACCAGATCATGCTGGTGTCGGACGGCGGCACCGTCATCCGGGTGCCGGTCAACGGCATTCGTTTCGCCAGCCGCGCCACCAAGGGCGTTACCATCTTCAACACGGCTGAAGGCGAAAAGGTGGTTTCGGTCGAGCGGATCTCGGAACCGCAAGCGGACGAAGAAAGCGAAGAGACCGTCGAGGGCGGCGCCGATGCCGCTGCGGCGCCTGACGCCGGTCCGGACGGTGCGGACTAAGTCCGGAACCCAGGTTTTTGACATAGCAACGCCGGCCAGTTGGCCGGCGCGGCAGCAAGTTCAGGCTTTATCAGTAGTGGCGATATGGCTTGCGCGGGCCGAAGCCTTCGAAGCGCTTGGTGTTTGCCTTGACGCGGATGCGTTGTGCCTCCTGATGCAGCCCAAAGACGGTGGCGATCAGCATGGCGACGGTCATTGCGGTGGCGAGCATGTAGATCAGCATGTGCGTGTTCTCCTGCGCCTAACAACGGATAGATGGGATTTTGGTTTCATCTTATTAAGGTGCAACCTAGTGAACGCTGCGTGAAGGCTTTGTGATCAGCGTGTTCATCTGTCGTTCATGTGCCGGAAAAGGTTCATGGCCGGCGCGCCGATCGGATTTGCCTTTGCGAGAGAGGCTCGCTAGAGCCTGTTCCATCTTGATGGACGGAAGATGGAACAGGCTCTAGCTTTCATTTGAGCATGATCTCTAGGACAAACGAAAAACCGTTTGTCCGCAAAAACCGGTTTCCACTTTTTGGGATCATGCATTAGAAGCACCAGCCATGACTGAACGCATCGCCCTCTATGCCGGCTCCTTCGACCCGCTGACCAACGGCCATCTCGATGTGCTGAAGGCCTCGCTGGCCGTGGCCGATATCGTTTATGCGGCGATCGGCATCCATCCGGGCAAGCAGCCGCTGTTTTCCTTCGAGGAGCGGGTGAAGCTGATCGAGACGGCGACGAAGACGGAATTCGGCAGCGATGGTGCCCGCATCAAGGTCGTCGCCTTCGACGGGCTGGTCATCGACGCCGCCAGGAAGCACGGCGCCTCGATCATGATCCGCGGCCTGCGCGACGGCACCGACCTCGACTATGAGATGCAGATGGCCGGCATGAACGAGACCATGGCGCCTGAACTGCAGACGGTTTTTCTGCCCGCCAGTCCTTCGGTACGCACCATTACCGCCACACTTGTCCGCCAGATTGCCTCGATGGGCGGCGACATTCGCCCCTTCGTGCCGGCGGCGGTTGCCGGCGCGCTCACAGCCAAGTTCAAGAAGTAAGTTTTCGGAGAAAACCATGCAGCTGAAAAAGCTAGCCTCGTTCCTTGTCGTGCTCGCCGGTCTTGTGGCTGCGTCGGTCTCGGCTTTCGCCGCCGACCCGGAAAACACAATGATCATCACGCTGAAGGACGGCGACGTCACCATTGCGCTGAGGCCCGATCTGGCGCCAAAGCATGTCGAGCAGATCAAGAAGCTGGTGCGCCAAGGCGCCTATGACAACGTCGCCTTCCACCGCGTCATCGACGGCTTCATGGCGCAGACCGGCGACGTCAAGTTCGGCAATATGAAAAAGGGTTTCAGCGCCGAGGCCGTTGGCACCGGCGGTTCCGACCTGCCCGACCTGCCCGCCGAATTCTCACAGACCGAACATTATAAGCGCGGCGTGGTCGGCATGGCCCGCTCGCAGGACCCCAATTCGGCCAATTCGCAGTTCTTCATCATGTTCGCTCCGGCACCGCCCCTCGATGGCCAGTACACGATCGTCGGCAATGTCGTCAGCGGCATGGAACTGGTGGATCACATCAAGAAGGGCGACCAGGCGGACAACGGCACGGTCACCGATCCCGACCGGATGATCAAGGTGCGCATCGCCGCCGACAAGTAAATTGTCGAATAACTCTGTTTTTCTGAAAAAGGATATCTGACATGGCCGAAATCAAGGACCGCGAGAACGCGCTCATCATGGAAACGACCAAGGGCAATGTGGTCATCGAACTTTTCCCCGACCTGGCGCCGGGCCATGTCGCCCGCATCAAGGAACTGGCCAGGGAAGGCGCCTATGACGGCGTGGTCTTCCACCGCGTTATCGAGGGTTTCATGGCGCAGACCGGCGACGTCAAGTTCGGCAATTCCAGCAAGCCTTCCTTCGCGCCGTCCCGCGCGGGCATGGGCGGCTCTGAAAAGCCGGATTTGAAGGCTGAATTCTCCAACGCCAACCATGCTCGCGGCACCTGCTCGATGGCCCGTTCGCAGAACCCGAACTCGGCCAATTCGCAGTTCTTCATCTGCTTCGACGATGCCGCCTTCCTCAATCGTCAGTACACGGTCTGGGGCCAGGTCATCGAAGGCATGGACAATGTCGACAAGATCAAGCGCGGCGAGCCGGTGCAGGATCCCGACAAGATCGTCTCGCTGAAGGTCGCGGCCGACGTCAAGTAAGGGCAAACGACAATGATGGGCGTCGTCTGGTCGCTTCTCGGCATCCTGTCCGG
The DNA here is from genome assembly GCF_040317955.1 of Mesorhizobium sp. M1342. Lineage (NCBI taxonomy): Bacteria > Pseudomonadati > Pseudomonadota > Alphaproteobacteria > Hyphomicrobiales > Phyllobacteriaceae > Mesorhizobium > Mesorhizobium sp. M1342. The sequence continues at coordinate 22,077 of NZ_JAMYLI010000034.1, forward strand.
CGCCTTCATTGCCATTCAGGCGCCGATCAATTCGCAACTGGCGCGCGGCCTGGGCCTCCCGGTCGCGGCGGCTGCGTTTTCGTTCCTGTCGGGCGCGATCGTGCTCGGCATTATTTCCGTCACGGTGGTGAAGCTGCAGGGCATCTCGCTCGACTGGAAGGCGCCGGCGCCCTGGCTGTTCGTGGCCGGCGGCATGCTGGGCGGTTTCTATGTCACGCTGTCGACGATTCTCACGCCACGCATCGGTGCGGCCGCGCTGATGGCGTTTCTGGTCGCCGGCCAGTTGCTGGCCGGCATGCTCATCGACCGCATCGGCTTCCTCGGCGTCGCGGTGCGTGAAATCTCGCTCGGTCGCATCGCCGGCGCGGTGCTGCTGCTGGTCGGAGCGCTGCTCGTCCGGCTCTACTGATGCGCGTCGATCTCTTTGACTTCGATTTGCCGGAGGAGCGCATCGCGCTTCGCCCGGCGGAGCCGCGCGACAGCGCCAAGATGCTGGTGGTCAAGCCGGGCGAGGCGCTCGACGACCGGACGGTTGGCAACCTGCCATCGTTGCTCAGGGCCGGCGACGTGCTGGTGTTCAACGACACCAAGGTCATTCCAGCGCAGCTCAAAGGCATCCGGCGGCGGGGTGAGGCGACGGCGCAGGTCGAAGCCACGCTGCATATGCGCATGGCGCCGGACCGCTGGCTGGCCTTCATGCGGCCGGGCAAGCGCATCGCAGCCGGCGACCGTATCCATTTCGGCCATGACGGCAATTCCTGTTTCCTCGGTCAGCTCGACGCCACGGTGATCGAGAAAGGCGAGGGCGGCGAAGCGCTGCTTGGCTTCGATCTGTCGGGGCCGTTCCTCGACGAGGCGCTGCACGCGGTCGGCCACATTCCGCTGCCGCCCTACATCGCCTCGAAACGCGACGACGACGAACGCGACCGGGCCGACTACCAGACCATCTATGCAAGCGAGGAAGGCGCCGTTGCGGCTCCGACAGCGGGCCTGCATTTCACGCCGGAGCTTTTTGCAGCGCTTGACAGCAAGGGCATCGAACGCCGCTTCGTCACCTTGCATGTCGGCGCAGGCACGTTCCTGCCGGTGAAGGCGGACGATACCGCCGACCACAAGATGCATGCCGAGACCGGTTCGGTCAGCGAAGCCACTGCGGACGCCCTGAATGCCGCAAGAGCAAGGGGCGGGCGCATCGTCGCTGTCGGCACGACCTCGCTGCGTCTGCTGGAGAGTGCGGCGCGTGAGGACGGTACTCTGGCTGCGTGGTCCGGTCCGACCGATATCTTCATCACGCCCGGCTACCGTTTTCGCACCGCCGACGTGCTGATGACCAATTTCCATCTGCCGCGCTCGACGCTGTTCATGCTGGTCTCGGCCTTCAGCGGCCTCGGCACGATGCGCGCGGCCTATGCGCATGCCATCGAGAGCCGCTACAGATTCTATTCCTATGGCGACGCAAGCCTGCTTTTCCGAGCGGAGACGAGCGATGGACGATGATCTGCAAGCCTTTGACCGTGATGCGCTGGTCGCGGAAGTGAAAAAACTGCGCGCGGGCATTCGCCAGCACCGCGATTCCACCATGCGCGGCATCCACTACCGCCAGTCGCTTGACAATCAGGCGCCGGACGCCCCGGTCCACGACAAGGAATTCAATGGCTAAGCCGTTCAGCTTCAAGGTTCTGGCAACCGACGGCAAGGCGCGACGCGGCGTGATCGACATGCCGCGCGGCGAAATCCGCACGCCGGCCTTCATGCCGGTCGGCACCGGCGGCACCGTCAAGGCGATGTATATGGACCAGGTGCGCGGTGTCGGCGCCGACATCATCCTGGGCAACACCTATCATCTGATGCTGCGGCCCGGCGCCGAGCGCGTCGCGCGGCTCGGTGGCCTGCACGAGTTCGCCCGCTGGCCGCATCCGATTCTGACCGACAGCGGTGGTTTCCAGGTGATGTCGCTGTCGAAGCTGAGAAAGCTGACCGAAAAGGGCGTCACCTTCCGTTCGCATATCGATGGCGCTGCCTACGAGATGTCGCCGGAGCGGTCGATCGAGATCCAGGGACTGCTTGATTCCGACATCCAGATGCAGCTCGACGAATGCACGGCGCTGCCGGCCGAGATGAAGGAGATCGAGCGCGCCATGGAGCTGTCGCTGCGTTGGGCCGAGCGCTGCAAGACGGCGTTCGGCGATCAGCCGGGCAAGGCGATGTTCGGCATCGTGCAAGGCGGCGACAACGCAGCGCTCAGGGTGCGTTCGGCGCAGGCGCTGAGCGCGATGGAGCTGAAGGGCTACGCGGTTGGCGGCCTGGCCGTCGGCGAGCCGCAAGCGGTGATGCTCGAAATGCTCGACATCACCTGTCCGGAATTGCCAGCGGACAAGCCGCGCTATCTGATGGGCGTCGGCACGCCTGATGATATCCTGAAATCGGTGGCGCGCGGCATCGACATGTTCGACTGCGTAATGCCGACGCGGGCCGGCCGCCACGGCCTTGCCTATACAAGGCGCGGCAAGGTCAATCTGCGCAACGCCCGCCATGCCGACGATCCGCGGCCGCTCGACGAGGAAAGCGACTGCCCTGCCGCCCGGGACTACTCACGCGCCTATCTGCATCATCTGGTGCGCTCACAGGAGGCACTTGGCGCCATGCTTTTGACCTGGAACAACCTTTCCTACTATCAAAAGCTGATGCAGGATATCCGCGCTGCGATCGAGGCCGGCGCCTTCGAGGCGCGCGGCGCGGAAATCACCGAGGGCTGGGCAAGGGGCGATATCCCGTTGCTGTGAGGCCTCAAGTGCTGAGCGAATTCGAGGCGCGCAGGCTGCAACCGGTGATCTGGAACGTGCCGTCGGGCTGTTGCTGCAACGTGTAGACAGCCTCGTAGTCCTTGCCGTTGGGGCCGACGATCAGCACCTGCTGGACGATCGAACCCGGAGCCGTCTCCTCGACCTTGCCGAAGGAATAGGTCCGCGGCTTGCGCACCGGCGGATAGCCGTTGGTCACCATGTTCATGAAGGCGTCGACGGTCGGGAAGATCCGCTTCACATTCGGGGCGGCGAAGCTGTAGGCAGTGGCGCCGTCATCGGCAATGAGGGCCTCTAGCTGACTGTCGATGACGGACTGGCCCGCCTTGATCTCGGCATCGCCGGCCAATGCCGACGATACAAAGAGGAATGGAACGACTGCGATTGCGAAAAAGGCGTGGCGCATGGCCTGTCTCCGTTATCCCGCGAAATATCTTCCCTCAAAAATGGTGCTGTCCGAAGACGCATCATAACATACGCTTGGCAGCGCATCGCGGTTTCAGCGATTGCGAATAATCGCTGGCGATCGGCGGCAGATTGCATGCTGGTGTAGGGGCTGCGGGAGGTTGCAGCCCAGGCCTGGGCCGGCTGAGTACGGATTCCAGCGCTTGAAAGCCCGCCTCCAGTCTGCCAGAAGGGCCGCTGGACTTGGACGTTTAGCGGGACGAAGCCATGAAGGCGTTTTTCGTGCAGATCAAATGCGAGCTCGGCAAATCCTATGAGGTTGCCAGCGCGCTTGCCGATGCCGAGATCGCCTCGGAAATCTACTCCACCGCCGGCAATTACGATCTGCTCGCCAAATTCTACGTCGACGACGAGGAAGACGTCGGCCATTTCGTCAACGAAAAGGTGCAGATTCTCCCCGGCATCAAGGACACGTTCACCGTCGTCACGTTCCGCGCTTTCTAGCTGGCAAACGCATTTGCCCGGGCACGAGGCAAAGGCTGACCAAGGTCATATTTCACCTGCCTCAATTTTAGGCAGGCGCAACATACTGATCGCCCGTATCTCCCAAATCACCGATTGCGCTTGATTTTCTCCGGCGACGCCAGTGAAATGGCGTCACAGGGGAGTATGCGATTGGCAGCGTTCGATGAAATGCTTCCGGAAGTCTCCGGATTGAGAAGACCGTATTCGGCTTATGATCGCTGGCTGAAGGAGCAGGACCCAGCCAGGTTGACCGAGAAGATGCAGGACGCCGAACGCGTCTTCCGCAAGACCGGTATCACCTTCGCCGTTTATGGCGAGCAGGAAGCCTCCGAGCGGCTGATCCCGTTCGACATCGTTCCCCGCATCATTTCAGGCAATGAATGGCGGCGCCTCACGCAGGGCATAGAGCAGCGCGTGCAGGCGCTGAACGCCTTCCTCGACGACATCTATCATCGCCAGGAAATCCTGCGCGCAGGGCGCGTCCCCAGGGAATTGATCGCCAGGAACGAGGCCTTCCTGCCGGAGATGATCGGGGTCAGGCCGCCGGCCGGCGTCTACACCCATATCATCGGCGTCGACATCGTCCGCATCTCGGAGGACGAATTCTACGTGCTGGAGGACAATGCGCGCACACCGTCGGGCGTCTCCTATATGCTGGAGAACCGCGAGACGATGATGCAGCTGTTCCCCGAGCTGTTCCAGAAGATCAAGGTGCGGCCGGTGGAAAACTACCCTCAGCTTCTGCGCCAGTCGCTGGCGGCGGTGCGGCCGCAAAGCACAAAGGGTCCGCCGACCATTGCGGTGCTGACGCCCGGCAGTTTCAACTCCGCCTATTTCGAACACGCCTTCCTCGCCGACCAGATGGGCGTGCAACTGGTCGAAGGCCAGGATCTGCGGGTCGTCGACGGGCATGTCGCGATGCGCACGACCGAAGGCTACAAGCAGATCGATGTGCTTTACCGCCGCGTCGATGATTCCTTCCTCGACCCGCTGACCTTCCGGCCGGACTCCGCACTTGGCATACCCGGCATCATGGATGTCTATCGGGCCGGCAACATCACCATCGCCAACGCGCCGGGCACCGGCATTGCCGACGACAAGGCGATCTATTCCTACATGCCCGAGATCATCGAATTCTACACCGGCCGCAAGGCGATCCTGGGCAACATCCCAACCTGGCGCTGCTCGGAGCCGGACAGCCTGAAATACGTGCTCGAACACATCGACGAACTGGTGATCAAGGAAGTGCACGGTTCCGGCGGCTACGGCATGCTGGTTGGGCCGGCAGCAACCAAGAAGGAATGCGAGACGTTTGCCAAGAAACTCCAGGCAAAACCTTCGAATTACATCGCCCAGCCGACGCTCGCGCTGTCGACATGCCCGATCCTGACGGAAAAGGGGTTGGCGCCGCGCCATGTCGATCTCAGGCCTTATGTGCTGGTCTCCGACCGCATCCAGATCGTGCCCGGCGGGCTGACCCGCGTCGCGCTGAAGGAAGGCTCGCTGGTGGTCAATTCCTCGCAGGGCGGCGGGACGAAGGATACGTGGGTGCTGGATGATTGAAGTGAGTGAGTAAGGAATTAGGCAGTAGGCAGCAGGCAGTAGTGGAAGCAGAGGACAGGAAATGCCATATTCCATTGAGATTCAAACTCTTACTATTCCCTACTGCCTATTCCCTACTCACTAGCCCGAGGGGCCAATTCAATGCTTTTAGGCCGCACCGCCAACGGGCTCTATTGGATGAACCGCTATATCGAGCGGGCGGAAAACATGGCGCGCTTGGTCGATGCCGGCCTGCGCATGGCGCTGACCCGCACGCAGAGCGCCTCGGAAGAGTGGAGTTCGGTGCTGCTCAGCGCCGGTTCCGACGTCACCTTCAGCCAGAAATATTCTGACTATACCGCCGCCAATGTCGCCGACTTCCTGTTGCGCGACACGTCGAACCCGTCGAGCACGATGGCGTCGATCGAGACGGCCCGCAACAATGCCCGCATGGTGCGTACCGCGCTGACGCGCGAAACCTGGGAAAGCATCAACGAAGCCTGGATGTCGCTGAAGCGGATGCTGGCCAGGCCGATCGACGAGCGCGACCTACCCAGCGTGCTCGACGCCATCAAGCGCGAGACGGCGCTGATCCGCGGCTCATTCTACGGCACCATGCTGCGCAACGAGATCTTCGACTTCTCGCAGCTCGGCACTTATGTCGAGCGCGCGGACAACACGGCGCGCATCCTCGACGTGAAATATTATGTGCTGCTGCCGTCGATCTCCTGGGTCGGCTCGACGCTCGACAATTATCAGTGGGAATCGATCCTGCGTTCGGTCTCGGCGCATCGCTCCTATCGCTGGGTCTACGACGCCGATTACAAGCCGACCAACATTGCCGATTATCTGATCCTCAATGTCCGGATGCCGCGCTCGCTGATGTTCTGCTATCGCTTCCTGTCGGAGCATCTGAAATTCCTCGGTGACGATTACGGCGAGCGCCATGCCTGCCACGCAACGGCCGAGAAGACGCAGACAATGCTGAGAGCCGGGTCGATCAAGGGCATATTCGACGCCGGCCTGCATGAGTTCCTGGCCAATTTCATTCGCGACAACACCAAGCTGGGCGAAGAGATCGCACAAGATTATCGGTTCAATTGAGCATGGTACCGAAAGGTGGAGCCGGTTTTCTCAGACAAATGGAAACCGTTTGTCCGGAGATCGTGCTCACAAACGGAATAGAAGCATGCGGCTGAAGATCACCCACCGGACCGAGTACCGTTACGATACGCCGGTGCACTATCTGTTGCAGCGGCTGCGGCTGCTTCCGGTCAGCGGATCGACGCAGACCATTCTGTCCTGGGCTCTGGCGATCGAAGGCGCGCGCGAAGAGGTCCGCTTCGTCGACCATTTCGGCAACGACACAAGGCTGTTGAGCGTCGAGGGCGAGCGCGACTTCATCACTGTGGAAGCATCAGGCGAAGTGGTGACGCGCGACACCGCGGGTGTCTCGGGACCACACCAGGGCTTTACGCCGCTCTGGCTGTACAGCCATGAGACACCATTGACGACGATCGGCAGCGGTGTTCGCGATCTCGCCGCGTCGGTCGGCAAGGGCAGCGACATTGAAAGGCTGCACCGGCTGATGGCCATCATCGGCGAACGCGTCGCCTACACGCCCGGCACCACCAACGCGACGACGCCGGCGGAGGAAGCCTTGGCGCTCAAGACCGGGGTCTGCCAGGATCATACCCATATCTTTGCCGCCGCCGCCCGCGCCATGGGCTTTCCAGCTCGCTATGTCAGCGGCTATCTGATGCTGGATGCCACGGTCGAGCAGGCGGCCAGCCATGCCTGGGCCGAAGCGCATGTCTCGGGTCTCGGCTGGGTTGCCTTTGATGCCGCCAATGGCATTTCACCCGACGAGCGTTATGTAAAGGTGGCAACGGGCCGCGATTACCGCGACGCCACGCCGGTGTCGGGAATTCGGCTGGGACAGGCGGAAGAACGGCTTGCGGTCACCGTCACGGTGGAGCAGTAATCCTCCGCACGATTGCTGCCGAGCGATTCATCGTTTCAAGGAACGCCGAACCGCTCTATCCCCTTGTTTTAACGCAATTCCGCACGGAAAACCGCTTCACACTTTTCCTGGAATTGCTCTAGAAGAGATTCCATGACCTATTGCGTTGGCCTGAAGATCGACCGCGGGCTCGTGTTCATGTCGGACACGCGCACCAATGCAGGCATGGATTCCATCTCCACCTTTCGCAAGATGCATGTCTGGGAAGAGCCGGGCGAGCGTGTCATCGTTTTGATGTCGGCGGGCAATCTGGCGACGACGCAGGCCGTGGTCAGCCTGCTCGACGAGCGCACCAAGGCGATCTCCGAAAGGCATTCTACGGTGCTCGAAACGCCGTCGATGTACCAAACGGTCCGCATTGTTGGCGACACGGTCAAGGAGGTCATCGCCAATTCGTCACCCGCTGGCGAAAAGGCGGATTCCTATTTCAATGCGTCCTTCATCCTCGGCGGTCAGATCAAGGGCAGCGAGCCGCGCCTGTTCATGATCTATCCCGAAGGCAATTTCATCGAATCGACCGATGACACGCCGTTTTTCCAGATCGGCGAGACCAAATACGGCAAGCCGATCATCATCCGCGCCTACGAAAGGACGATGAGCCTGGCCGAGACGGTGAAGCTGCTTTTGGTGTCGTTCGATTCGACGTTGAAGTCGAACCTGTCCGTCGGCTTGCCGCTCGACCTGCTCTTCCTGGAGAAGGACGCCTTCAAGGTCGGATTGAAGAAGCGGATCGGCCAGGATGACCAGTACTACCGCACGATCTCCGACGGCTGGTCGAATGCGCTGAAGACGGCCTTTGCCAGCCTGCCGGATTTCCCCGGCTGAGGCGTGCGGCATCCGTTGCTGGTTGCATATATTTCACGCGTTAATTAATAAGGAGGCCAGCCGCGATGGATGGTGGCGGTCGATCATGTCGGGAGGACAGGATGAACAGCGATGATTTCCGGCAATGGTCGCGGCGCGCCGCCGACTGGGGCGCTGACTATCGCAACAATCTGCGCGACCGCCCCGTGCGGCCACTGGTAGAACCCGGCGCCATTTCTGGAAGCATTGAGGTTTCGCCGCCCGAAGACGCCGAACCGATGGACCGGATCTTCGCCGACTTCGAAGAGAAGATCCTGCCGGGAATGACGCATTGGCAGCATCCGCGTTTCTTCGCCTATTTCCCGGCCAATGCGGCGCCGGTCTCGGTGGTGGCGGAATATCTGGTTTCGGCGATGGCCGCGCAATGCATGCTCTGGCAAACGTCGCCGGCGGCGACCGAACTCGAAACGCGCACCGTCGACTGGATGCGCCAGGCGCTCGGCCTGCCCGAAGGGTTTTCCGGGGTGATCCAGGATTCAGCCTCGTCGGCGACACTGGCCGCGGTGCTGACCATGCGCGAGCGGGCACTCGAGTGGCAAGGCAACAAACAAGGCCTGGCAGGGCAGGCGCGGCTGCGCATCTATTCCTCCGATCAGGTGCACACATCGATCGACCGGGCGATCTGGGTGTCAGGCATCGGCGAGGACAATCTCGTGCGCATTCCGGTCGGCGGCCGCTTTCGCGCCATGGACACCGCAGCGCTCGAGGCGGCAATCATCGCCGACCGGGAAGCGGGCATGCTGCCGGCCGGCATCATCGCTTGCCTCGGTGGCACCAGCACCGGCGGCACCGACGACATCGCCGCGGTGGCAGAGGTGGCGCGGCGGCATGGGCTCTATCTCCACGTCGATGCCGCATGGGCGGGGTCGGCGATGATCTGTCCGGAGTATCGGCATTTCTGGACAGGCGTCGAAGGCGCCGATTCGATCGTCTTCAATCCGCACAAATGGCTGGGCGCGCAGTTCGACTGCTCGATCCAGTTCCTGCGCGATCCCGAGAGCCATGTCAGGACGCTGGCCATCAAGCCGGATTATCTGAAGACGCACGGTCATGACGGCATCATCAACTATTCCGAATGGTCGGTGCCGCTTGGCCGGCGCTTCCGCGCGCTGAAATTGTGGTTCCTGCTGCGCGCCCATGGCCTGGAAAATCTGCGCACGATGATCCGCAATCATGTCGGGTGGAGCGAAGGGTTGGCGGCGCGGCTGGCAAGGGAGCCGGATTTCGAAATCGTCAGCGAACCGATGCTGTCGTTGTTCTCGTTCCGACACAAGACCGCAACCGATGCGGACGAGCACAATCTGCGCCTGGTCAATGCGATCAATGACGATGGCCGTATTTACCTGACGCAGACGAGGGTCGACGACAGGATGGCAATCCGGTTCCAGGTCGGACAGTTCGAGGCGACCGCCGCCGATGTCGATGCGGCTTTTGTCGTCATTACTGAAGTAGCACGTGGCCTGGATCGCTGATTTCGTTAGCCAGCTTATGCCTTTCCATCGATTTCGTTTTCGACTATAGACAAGAAAAACGAAAACGGGAGGTTGCCCCATGTATCTGTCGCCACGCCATGCCGAGATTATCCAGATGGCCAAGGATCATGGCCGCGTGCTGGTAGATGATCTGGCCACCCACTTCAATGTGACGCCGCAGACCATACGCAAGGATCTCAACGATTTGTGCGACCAGCGGCTGCTCTCGCGCATCCATGGCGGCGCGCTGTATCCCTCCGGCATCGAGAACATGGAGTATGAGGCGAGACGCAAGATCGCCGCCGACGAAAAGGAGGCGATCGGCCGTGCGGCCGCCAGGTTGATTCCCGACAATGCCTCGCTGTTCATCAACATCGGCACCACGACAGAGTCGGTCAGCAAGGCGTTGCTCGATCACAACGGTCTCATGGTCATCACCAATAACATCAATGTTGCCAATAGGATGCGTATATATCCCTCGATCGAGGTGGTGATCGCCGGCGGGGTTGTGCGCGGTTCCGATGGCGGTGTGGTCGGCGAGGCGGCGGTCGACTTCATCAGGCAGTTCAAGGTCGACTACGCGGTGATCGGTGCATCCGCCATCGACCATGACGGCGCCTTGCTCGATTTCGATTTTCGCGAGGTCAAGGTGGCGCAGGCGATCATCGCCAATGCAAGGCATGTCATCCTGGTTTCCGACCAGACCAAATTCGAGCGAACCGCACCGGTGCGCATCGGCCATCTGTCGCAGGTCAACACCTTCATTACCGATCGTTGCGACATCCCGTCGGTGCGCAAGATCTGCCAGGAGGCCGAGGTTCAGCTGATCGAGACGTCGCTCGCCTAGGCGGTTTTCACCCGATATCACGCGCTCGTGATATTTCGTTTGACATTCGTTATCATTTCGAAATAATTCCGACACGGTTTCGTAAAAGCCCAAAAATGGTGCAATGCGAAATCGTTGGAGGAATTGTGGACGCATCTCCAATCCGTGACATTTTCGTCATAGGTGGCGGCATCAATGGCTGCGGCATTGCCCGTGATGCCGTCGGTCGTGGCTTTTCCGTGTTTCTCGCCGAGATGAACGACCTCGCCAGCGGAACCTCCTCGGGTTCGACCAAATTGATCCATGGCGGCCTGCGCTACCTCGAATTCTACGAATTCCGCCTGGTGCGCGAGGCGCTGATGGAGCGCGAGGTTTTGTGGAAGAACGCGCCGCACATCATCTGGCCAATGCGCTTCGTGCTGCCCTATGCCAAGGGCCTGCGCCCGGCCTGGCTGATCAGGCTCGGTCTCTTCCTCTACGACCACATTGGCGGGCGCAAATTGCTGCCCGCGACCCGGACGCTGGACATGGCCAGGGATCCGGCCGGTAAGCCTTTGAAGCCGCTGTTCAAGAAGGCCTTCGAATATTCTGATGGCTGGGTCAATGACGCGCGGCTGGTGGCGCTGAACGCACGTGATGCCGCCGACCGCGGCGCCACGGTTCGCACCCGCACGAAAGTGACCGGCGCGCGCCGCGAAAACGGCCTGTGGGCAATCCAGATCGAGGATCTGCAGACCGGCGAGACCGAGGAGATCAAGGCGCGACTGCTGGTCAATGCCGCCGGCCCCTGGGTCGATCATGTGCTGTCCGGCGTCGTCGGGCTCAACGATGTGCACAATGTTCGTCTCGTGCAGGGCAGCCACATTGTCATCGCCAGGAAGTTCGACGATCCACGCGCGTATTTCTTCCAGAACAAGGATGGCCGCATCATCTTCGCCATTCCCTATGAGGAAGAGTTCACCCTGATCGGCACCACCGACCAGGATTATCCCGGCGATCCGCATGACGTGAAGATCAGCGACACCGAGATCGATTATCTCTGCGCCGCGGCAAGCGAATATTTCGCCCAACCCGTCAAGCGCTCGGACATCGTTTGGACCTATTCGGCCGTCCGTCCGCTCTATGATGACGGCGCCTCCAAGGCGCAGGAAGCGACGCGCGACTATGTGCTCAAGGCCGATGGCGGCGAGGGCGCCGCCCCGATCGTCAACGCCTTCGGCGGCAAGATCACCACCTATCGCCGGCTGTCGGAATCGATGCTGGAAAAGATCGAGGGTTTTCTCGGCAAGCGCGGCAAGCCGTGGACGGCAAACGCGCCACTGCCGGGCGGCGATTTCCCGGCCACCGGTTTCGATGCCGAAGTGACGAAATTGAAAACCGCTTATCCATTCCTCGACGCGCGCCTGGCTCGCCGGTTGACCCGGCTCTATGGAACCCGCGCGAGGATGCTGTTGGGGCTGGCCAAATCGAACGTCGATCTCGGCCGCAACTTCGGCGCCGATCTCTATGAGGCCGAGGTGCGCTATCTCGTTCAAAACGAATGGGCCGTGACATCAGAAGATGTATTGTGGCGCCGGACCAAGCGCGGTCTGCATCTCAGCCGCGAGCAGGTGGCGGCGCTCGATGAATTCATGCGCGGCATAAGCCGGCGCCATGTCGCGGCTGCCGAATGAAGAGGGGTTTGAGCTGATGCGGAAGGCCTGGGAGGAGGCGTCATGCTGGAACTGAGAAACGTCACCAAGACGGTCGGTGCGGTCGAGCATATAAGCGACGTGTCGCTGACGCTCCAGCACGGCTCGCTCAACGTCCTGCTCGGACCGACGCTTTCGGGCAAGACCAGCTTGATGCGGCTGATGGCCGGCCTCGATGTGCCAACCTCCGGTTCGATCTGGTTCGACGGTCAGAATGTCACCGGCGTGCCGGTGCAGAAGCGCAAGATCGCCATGGTCTACCAGCAGTTCATCAACTATCCGGCGATGACCGTCTATGAGAACATCGCTTCGCCGCTGCGGGTAGCTGGCATCGAGCAGGCCAGGATCGACAGCCAGGTACGTGAAGCCGCCGCACTTCTCAAGCTGACACCCTATCTCGACCGCACGCCGCTCAGCCTGTCCGGCGGCCAGCAGCAGCGCACCGCACTGGCGCGCGCCATCGTCAAGAACGCCAGCCTGGTCCTGCTCGATGAACCGCTCGCCAATCTCGACTACAAATTGCGCGAGGAACTGCGCGCCGAATTGCCCAGGATATTCGCCGCCGCCGGCACCATCTTCGTCTACGCCACCACCGAGCCGCACGAGGCCCTGCTGCTTGGCGGCAACACGGCGACGCTTTCGCAAGGCAAGATCACCCAGTTCGGACCGACCATCGAGGTGTTCCGCAAGCCGGTAGATCTGGTGACAGCCAGGACGTTTTCCGATCCGCCGCTTAACACCATCGTGCTCGCCAAGAAGGGTCGGGATTTCCTGCTCGAGGGCGGCGTGAACCTACCGGTGCCGGCCGAACTCTCCGGCATTGCCGACGCCATCTATACGATCGGTTTTCAGCCGCACCACTTGTCGCTCGAGCGGCCCAATGCGGCGGCGGTGCCGGTGCGTGCCAAGGTGACGATCACCGAGATCACCGGATCGGAGAGCTTCATCCATCTCGATTTCGCCGATGCGCGCTGGGTCATGCTGACCCATGGTATCAGGCATTTCGAGCCAGACGAGGTGGTCGAGGTGTTCATCGATCCGCGCCACATCATGGTTTTCGACGAGCACGGCAGCGCCGTGACTGCGTCGAAGCTGGCGGCTTGAGGGCAAAGAGATGGCACGCATCGACGTCAACCATGTCCGACATTCCTACCTGCCGAACCCGCAGAAGGATGCCGATTTCGCGCTGCGGGAAGTGCATCATGTCTTCGAGGACGGCGGCGCCTATGCGCTGCTCGGGCCCTCCGGTTGCGGCAAGACCACGCTGCTCAACATCATTTCGGGATTGTTGCACCCCTCGCACGGCCAGTTGCTGTTCAACGGCAAGGACGTGACCAATTTATCGACGCAGGAGCGCAACATCGCGCAGGTGTTCCAGTTCCCGGTCATTTACGACACCATGACCGTCTACGATAATCTGGCCTTCCCGCTGCGCAACCGCGGCGTGCCGGAAGCCGATGTCGACCGCAAGGTTCGCGAGACGTTGGAGATGATCGATCTGGCGTCCTGGGCGAAGAAGAAGGCGAGGGGCCTGACCGCCGACCAGAAGCAGAAGATCTCGCTCGGCCGCGGGCTGGTGCGCTCCGACGTCAACGCCATCCTGTTCGACGAGCCGCTGACCGTCATCGATCCGCACATGAAGTGGGTGCTGCGCTCGCAGCTGAAGCAGTTGCACCGCCGCTTTGGCTACACCATGGTCTATGTGACCCACGACCAGACCGAGGCGCTGACCTTCGCCGAGCAGGTCGTGGTCATGTATGATGGCGGCATCGTGCAGATCGGCACACCGGCCGAATTGTTCGAACGGCCACGCCATACCTTTGTCGGTTATTTTATCGGCTCGCCGGGCATGAACGTCATGCCGGTGGCAATCGACGGCAAGACGGCGACACTCGGCTCGCAGCGCATCGAACTGCCGGGCGCGCCAAAGGCAGGCAGCGGCGCCGTCGAGCTCGGCATCCGTCCCGAATATGTCCGGCTCGGCCGCGAAGGCATGGCCGTGCAGGTCAGCAAGGTCGAGGATCTCGGCCGCCACAAGGTGGTGCGCGCCAAGCTCGAAGGCCGCGATATTTCTGCCGTGATCGGTGAGGACGAGACCCTGCCCGCCGATCCGAAGGTGCGGTTCGACCCGGCCGGCATCAACATCTATGCCGATTCCTGGCGTGTCGAGATGGAGGCCTAGATGGAGAAGACCTGGAACAACAAGGCCTGGTTCATGGTGCTGCCGGTCCTCCTGCTGGTGGCGTTCTCGGCGGTGATCCCGCTGATGACGGTGGTCAACTATTCGGTGCAGGACACGTTCGGAAACAACGTCTTCTTCTGGAACGGCTCGGACTGGTACACCGAAATTCTGGAGTCGGAACGCTTCTGGCTGTCGATGGTCCGCAACCTGATCTTTTCCGCAACCATCCTCGCCATCGAGATTCCGCTCGGCATCTTCATCGCTCTCAACATGCCAAAGAAAGGCTGGGGCGTGCCGGTCTGCCTGGTGCTGATGGCTCTGCCGCTGCTGATCCCGTGGAACGTCGTCGGCACGATTTGGCAGGTATTCGGCCGCATCGACATTGGCCTGCTCGGCTACACGCTGTCGGCGCTCGGCTTCGACTACAACTACGTCAACGATCCGACTGATGCCTGGGTGACGGTCATCCTGATGGACGTATGGCACTGGACAAGCCTCGTCGTTCTGCTCTGCTACGCCGGACTGGTCTCGATCCCCGATGCTTTCTACCAGGCGGCCAAGATCGACGGCGCCTCACGCTGGGCAGTGTTCCGCTACATCCAGCTGCCGAAGATGAACCGCGTGCTTCTGATTGCAGTGCTGCTGCGCTTCATGGACTCGTTCATGATCTACACCGAGCCGTTCGTGGTCACGGGCGGAGGCCCTGGCAATTCGACGACGTTCCTGTCGATAGACCTGGTCAAGATTGCGATCGGCCAGTTCGATCTCGGGCCGGCGGCCGCCATGTCGATCATCTACTTCCTGATCATCCTTTTGCTGTCTTGGGTGTTCTACACCGTCATGACCAATGTCGATGCGGAGCGCTGAGATGAGCGGCGCCAACGAAGGAACGACGAGGCAGGACCGAGTGCGTGAGACGGCGGTTTCGGACGGGCTCGCCAGCACATTGTCGCAGGACCAGCTTGCGCGGCTGATGCGCCGACGCGGCGAAGAATCCCGGTTCTGGTGGTTGGTGCCGACGATCTACATCATCTTTCTGATGCTGCCGATCTACTGGCTGGTCAATATGAGCTTCAAGACCAATCAGGAGATTCTGGGCGCGTTTTCGCTGTGGCCGAAGAGCCCGACCCTGGCCAACTACATCGTGATCTTCACCGACCCGTCCTGGTACAAGGGCTACATCAATTCGATCATCTATGTCGTCATGAACATGGTGATCTCGGTTTCGGTGGCGCTGCCGGCGGCCTACGCTTTCTCGCGCTACCGGTTCCTCGGCGACAAGCACCTCTTCTTCTGGCTGCTGACCAACCGCATGGCCCCGCCGGCAGTGTTCGCGCTGCCGTTCTTCCAGCTCTATTCGGCGTTCGGGCTGATCGACACGCATATCGCGGTGGCGCTGGCGCACTGCCTGTTCAACGTGCCGCTGGCGGTCTGGATCCTCGAGGGTTTCATGTCCGGCGTGCCGAAGGAGATCGACGAGACCGCCTATATCGATGGCTATTCCTTCCCGCGCTTCTTCCTGAAAATCTTCATGCCGCTGATCGCAAGCGGCGTCGGCGTGGCCTGCTTCTTCTGCTTCATGTTCTCATGGGTCGAACTGCTGATCGCGCGGACCTTGACCACGACGGCCGCCAAACCGATCGCGGCGATCATGACGCGTACGGTCTCGGCCTCCGGGCTCGACTGGGGCGTGCTGGCCGCCGCCGGCGTGCTCACCATCCTTCCAGGCGCGCTCGTGATCTGGTTCGTCCGCAACTACATCGCCAAGGGCTTTGCCCTGGGGAGGGTATGACCATGAACCTCACCTGGATGGCATGGACGCTGCCAACGGCGATCTTTTTCATCACGATCCTGGTACTGCTCTGTGGCATGGCGGTCTGGGAATACGCCTCGCCTGGCGGCAATCTCCGGGTCGGCCTCCTGCGCTTCGAGACGACGCGCGGCGACCGCCTCTTTGTTTCGCTGCTCGGCAGCGCCTTTATCCATCTCGCTTGGCTGGGTCTTGTCGGACCCAACCTGTGGTGGGCTCTCGCTCTCTCCGTAGTCTACGCCGTCGGCGTGTTCCGCTACGTATAGAGGGGGAAACTGTTGGAGCGACCGCGTGCCGACGGCCGCTCCAGATCGCACTTGAAACTTGAAAAGTGGAGGAAACGAAATGCGAAGGCAATTTTTAACATCAACGACTGCGCTTGTCCTGCTCTGGGGAGCAGGCCAGGCCTATGCCGGAATGGACGAAGCCAAGACTTTCCTCGATAACGAAATCAAGGACTTGTCGACGCTCGATCGCGGCGCCCAGGAAGCCGAGATGCAATGGTTCATCGATGCCGCGAAGCCTTTCGCCGGGATGGACATCAAGGTGGTCTCCGAGACCATCGATACGCATAGCTATGAGTCCAAGGTCTTGGCGCCCGCCTTCACCGCGATCACCGGCATCAAGATCACTCACGACCTGATCGGCGAAGGCGATGTCGTCGAGAAGCTGCAGACGCAGATGCAGTCGGGCGAAAACATTTACGACGCCTACGTCAACGACTCCGACCTGATCGGCACCCACTGGCGGTACCAGCAGGCGCGCAGCCTGACCAAGTGGATGGCGAATGAGGGCAAGGATGTCACCAATCCCAACCTCGACCTCGCCGACTTCATCGGCACCAAGTTCACGACCGCTCCGGACGGCGACCTCTACCAGCTGCCGGACCAGCAGTTCGCGAACCTCTACTGGTTCCGCTACGACTGGTTCAACGACGAGAAGAACAAGGCCGATTTCAAGGCCAAGTACGGCTACGACCTCGGCGTTCCGGTCAACTGGTCGGCCTATGAGGACATCGCCGAGTTCTTCACCGGCCGCGAAATCGACGGCAAGAAGGTCTATGGCCACATGGACTACGGCAAGAAGGACCCCTCGCTCGGCTGGCGGTTCACCGATGCCTGGCTGTCCATGGCCGGCAATGGCGACAAGGGCCTGCCGAACGGTCTTCCGGTCGACGAATGGGGCATCAAGGTCAACGAGAAGTCGCAGCCTGTCGGCTCGTGCGTCGCGCGCGGCGGCGACACCAACGGCCCGGCTTCCGTATATTCGATCCAGAAGTACCTGGATTGGCTGAAGGCCTATGCGCCGCCGGAAGCCCAAGGCATGACGTTCGGCGAATCCGGCCCCGTCCCGTCGCAGGGCACGGTCGCGCAGCAGATGTTCACCTACACCGCCTTCACCGCCTCCTTCGTCAAGGAAGGGCTGCCGGTCGTGAACGCGGACGGCACCCCGAAATGGCGCTTTGCTCCCTCGCCGCATGGCGTCTACTGGAAGGACGGCATGAAGCTCGGCTACCAGGACGTGGGTTCATGGACGCTTCTCAAGTCCACGCCTGACGATCGCGCCAAGGCCGCCTGGCTCTATGCGCAGTTCGTCGTATCGAAGACGGTCGACGTGAAGAAGAGCCATGTCGGCCTGACGCTGATCCGCGAGTCGACGATCCAGGACAAGAGCTTCACGGAACGCGCTCCGAAGCTCGGCGGCCTGATCGAGTTCTACCGCTCGCCGGCCCGTGTTCAGTGGTCGCCGACCGGAACGAACGTTCCGGACTATCCGAAGCTGGCACAGCTCTGGTGGCAGGCGATCGGCGATGCGTCGTCGGGTGCCAAGACGGCGCAGGAGGCGATGGACTCGCTTTGCTCCGAGCAGGAAAAGGTCATGGAACGCCTGGAAAAGGCCGGCATCCAGGGCGATATCGGCCCGAAGATGGCCGAAGAGCATGACCTCGCCTACTGGAACGCCGACGCGGTCAAGAAGGGCAATCTCGCTCCTCAGTTGAAGATCGAGAACGAGAAGGAAAAGCCGGTCACCATCAATTACGACGAGCTGGTGAAGAGCTGGCAAAAGTAAGACTGTTCTAAGCGGGCGTCTGCGCCCGTGTGACATTGGGGGAGGCGGCATCTTGCCGTCTCCCCTGTTTGTGTAAAAGACAAAGCGGGGAGGCATAATGACCGGATATATCCTTGCCATCGACCAGGGCACGACTTCGACCCGGGCGATACTGTTCGACGGCGAGATGAAGGTCGCCGGCAGCGGGCAAAAGGAATTCGCCCAGCACTATCCGGCTTCCGGCTGGGTCGAGCACGATCCCGAGGATATCTGGGCGAGTGTGGTGTCGACCGTGAAGGCGGCGCTGAAGAAGGCCGGCCGGAATGCTTCCGACGTGGCCGCGATCGGCATCACCAATCAGCGCGAAACCGTGGTCATCTGGGACAGAGCGACCGGCAAGCCGATCCACAATGCCATTGTCTGGCAGGACCGGCGCACCGCGCCGCTGTGCCAGAAACTCAAGAAGCAAGGGTTGGAGAAGACATTCACTAAGAAAACCGGGCTGCTGCTCGATCCCTATTTTTCCGGCACCAAGATCGCCTGGATGCTGGACAAGGTGAAGGGCGCCAGAAAACGCGCCGAGAAAGGCGAACTGCTCGCCGGCACCATCGACAGTTTCCTGATCTGGCGGCTGACCGGCGGCAAGGTTCACGCCACAGACGCCACCAACGCCTCGCGCACGCTGGTCTACAACATCGCTGAGAATGCCTGGGACGACGAGCTGCTGTCGATCCTCAACATCCCGGCAAAAATGCTTCCCGAGGTGAAGGACTGCGCCGATGATTATGGAATCACGGAGAAAAATCTCTTTGGTGCCGAGATTAAAATCCTCGGTGTCGCTGGCGACCAGCATGCGGCGACCATCGGCCAGGCCTGCTTTGAGCCGGGCATGATGAAATCGACCTACGGCACTGGCTGTTTTGCGCTGCTCAACACCGGCAGCGATCTGGTGCGCTCGAAGAACCGGCTCTTGACCACCATTGCCTACAGGCTGAACGGCAAGACGACCTATGCACTGGAAGGCTCGATCTTCATTGCCGGTGCAGCGGTCCAATGGTTGCGCGATGGCATCAAGGTGATCGGCAAGGCCGAGCAGAGCGGCAAACTGGCTGATGAAGCCGATCCGACCCAAAACGTCTACCTGGTGCCGGCCTTTGTCGGGCTCGGTGCACCGCATTGGGACGCGGAGGCACGCGGTGCCATTTTCGGGCTGACGCGCAATTCCGGTCCGGCGGAGTTTGCCCGCGCCGCGCTCGAATCCGTCGCCTACCAGACACGCGACCTGCTCGACGCCATGCGCAAGGACTGGAAGGGTGCTTCTGCCAAGACCGTGCTGCGGGTCGACGGGGGCATGGTGGCGTCGGACTGGACGATGCAGCGTCTGGCCGACATCCTCGATGCACCGGTCGACCGCCCGACCATTCTGGAGACGACGGCGCTCGGTGCCGCCTGGCTGGCTGGCTCGAAGGCAGGTGTGTGGCCGGATGCCAAGAAGTTTGCGAAGAGTTGGGCACTCGAACGGCGCTTCAAGCCGGACATGGATGGCTCCGTGCGCGCAGCCAAGCTCGCTGGTTGGCGCGATGCTGTGCGCAGGACGCTCAGCGTGTCATAAACAGCCATCAGTGGCGGGTGATGGGGCGCGAGGAATGCAGCCAGACTGGTATCCTGCTTGGCGCGACGAGGCTATCGAACAGCTGAAGGCCAAGAATGCACGCTTGAAAAAAGATCTCCACCTCGGTAGCTGGTTGCGCTATGACTATGACCTGACGGCCGGAACGCTTCTGTTCTCGCAAGACGGGGTCGCCAAGGTCGTCACCGAAATCCAGATTGTCGGCTCAACGAGCACGGAGGCCGGAAACTGGCTGTGGGCTTGGGCAAATTCCAGCCTGCCCAGCGAGCTCCTCAGCGATGCAAAGCTAGTCCGATCCTTCGGAGAGCAGAATGGCATCGACGAACTGGCCCAAGCCTATGCGACGGATGCGGACAGTGCGCTGGAAGTGGTTGGTTGGGAACTCAGTGCGGTGATGGCCCGTATCTGCAATGGGTTGGGTATCTATCGTTGTCCCAGCAGAGAGGACGGCGGTGGCTTTTATCTGATGCTCAAGAGCATCAACTGGGCAAGCTGACGGCAACTGTTCGTCTTCCGGCCAAAGGATCAAAAGCCCGCGCCGTTGCCGGCGCGAGCTCCACTAACGCATATCAGCTACTTAAACGCGCCTTGATCAGTAAGGCGAACGGCACTCCTTGCGAGGGCCGTAATTCGGCTGGAACGTGTTGTCCGAAGCACGGTAGCTGCGATAGCGGTCGTAGCACCATTGGACGTGGGCGTTGCCTCCGTAGACGCGGTTGTTTTCGTTGTTGATGATTGCGCCGGTAATCAGCGCGCCAGTAGCGAAGGCGGCAAGCGGGAACCAATAATCGCCGTGACGACGGTAGCCGGGGCGATATTCGCGATAGCCGCGATGGCCGTTCCAATATGCGCCGCGATTGCGGGAAAAATTGCGGTCACGCGAAAAACTGCGGTCACGCGAAAAATTGCGATTGTGGCGGTCCTTACGCCACTCCCGGTACTGGACTGTCTGCACATCCGGCACCGCGACCTGGGATTGCGGCACATAGTTCGGTTGGGCATTAACGGACACCGCCTCCGCCGCAACGAATGTGACGGAGAGAGTGGCCGCCAGCAGGCTCGTTGTGATTCTGTTCATTGGTCTTCTCCTCGATAGTTTGGCGGACGTCCCTGTGCCGGGAAAACGAGCGGCGCATACAATTGTTCCCCAGACTGGATGCCGCTGTCGGGCAGAAATGCCAGTGTTCCCTTGGCTGTTCTCCCACCGATGGCGCGGCTGGCAAGTGTCGCGACAGGGCGAAGCCGCCCGTGTTTGCGAGCCCTCTTTTTCCGGTTGACCGGTCGAGGCACTCTCCCTATGTTCCGCGCAATTTCGAGGGCCGCCTTTCGCCCGCGGGAGCGCGTAGCTCAGCCGGTAGAGCAACTGACTTTTAATCAGTAGGTCATGGGTTCGAATCCCATCGCGCTCACCAAATCCACGCGATAAACTGTCACCCATCTCTCGGGAAGGGCACACCACAACCGGTGGGGAAGCCGTCAACGCTTCCAGAAAGCGCGGTGCGATGCGAGCATCTCGTCGGCGATTTCGGGGAAGGGGCCAAAGACCTCGATCTTTTTCTGGCCGGAGTCGAGGACGGTGCGCGAAGAGAGGCTCATCGTCGGATTCTCTGCGTGATCCCCGGTGAGCGCCAGCAGCTCGGTCTCCTCGAAGCCGTAGACCAGCCGGCCGATATTCGCCCAGTAGAGCGTTCCGGTGCACATCGCGCAGGGCTCACCGGTTGAGACCAGCGTGCATTGCCATAAGAACTCCGGCTCGTAGGCTGCCGCGGCGCGCCGGGCGAGCTCCGTCTCGGCGTGGCGCACCGTGTCGAGATTGCCTTGCCGCATCAGCACCCGATCGTCCGGCCCGACCAGCACGCAACCAAACGGATGATGCCCATGCGCCGCCGCCTCGCGCGCGACCGCGTCGGCGGATCGAAGGTGGGCGAGCATCTGATCGCGTGTCATGGCAAGATCCTGTCATGCCGACATCCACCGATGAGCGGCTGAGCGAGATTGGTGCCAACGGACGCGAGTGGCAAGAGCCAACTTTTGCTTGAGACCTTTGCCTCGGGATATCAGACCTTTGCCCTACAATCCGCCGGCCGGTCTTGGCGTCGAACAGATGAGCACAGGCGCGGCAAAGCGGAAAGCCGGCTGAAAAGGCCATCCTCGCCGAGCTTCTCGAAGGAGTTCGGCGGCGCGAAAATGCGAACAGCGTCAGACCGAAGGCTCCCCGAACACCAGCGAAACATTGGCGCCGGCGTGGCGTTCGAGCCGGCCGGCGAGGTCGAGTTCCAGCAGCACCATGAAGACCTGGGCCGGCTGCAGGCCGGTGTGGCGGATGATCTCGTCGACCGCCACTGGCGTCGGGCCGAGCGCCTCGATGACGCGGGCGCGGTCGCTTTCGCCGGGCGGTGGCGTGGCCGAGAAGTCGGGCGGCTCTTCGAACGGCGGCACGTCGGGCGCCCGCATGCCGGTCAGCGGGGCGATCGCCCTGGAAATATCCGATGCCTCGGTGACCAGGGTGGCACCATCCTTGAGCAGGCCGTTGGTACCGGCGGCGCGTGGATCGAGCGGTGAGCCCGGCACGGCAAAGACCAGCCGGCCCATTTCGCCGGCAAGCCTGGCGCTGATCAGGGAGCCGGAGCGTTGCGCTGCCTCGACCACCACCAGCCCAAGGACCGCACCCGCAACAAGGCGGTTGCGGCGCGGAAAATCCTGGGCGCGCGGCTGCCAGCCGAACGGCATCTCCGAAATGATGGCGCCACGCTCGGCGATTTCCTCGCACAGGCCGGCATTTTCAGGCGGGTAAGGCAGGTCGAGACCGCCAGCCAGGACGCCGATCGTGCCGGTCGCAAGACTGCCCTGATGCGCCGCGGTGTCGATGCCGCGCGCCAGGCCGGAGACGATTGCGTAGCCGTCGCGGCCGAGGTCGGCTGCCAGCATGCGTGCCATCTTGATGCCGGCCAGCGACGCGTTGCGTGCCCCGACGATGGCGACACCCGGCAGCCGGAAAACAGCTGCGTTGCCCTTTACCGCCAGCAGGGGCGGCGGATGGTCCATGTTGCGCAACAGGGGTGGGTAGTCTGTCTCACCGATCCCGACAAAGCGGGCGCCGGCCTTTCCGGCTAGTTCCAGTTCCGCCTCGGCTTCGGCAACGGAAGGGATGCGAGCGATCCGGATGGCGCCGCCCGAAATCATCAGTTCCGGCAATATCTCCAGCGCCACCTCGGCCGAACCGAAACGGTTGATGAGGTCGCGAAAGGATGCGGGGCCGACATTCTGGGTGCGGATCAGCCGCAGCCAGCTCAGCCGCTGCCGGTCGCTGAGCCGCGGCCCGGCGGCCGGCCCACTCACCACGGCGGCAGGCTCGCTCACCCCTTGGCTCCGATCTTGCCCTCGGTGCCGGTAAGCAGGCGCGAAATGTTTTCCCGGTGCTTGATGAAAACGATGATGCTCATCACCACGAACAAGGCCGCATTCTGTGGTGTGCTCAGCACATAGAGGGCGATCGGCACGATGACCGCCGCTGTCAGCGCCGCAAGCGAGGAATACCGGAAGAGGAATGCCATCACCAGCCAGGCGACGGCGAAGATCAGCGCCACCTGCCAGGCAAGGCCGATCAGCACACCGAGATAGGTGGCGACGCCCTTGCCGCCCTTGAAACCGAGCCAGACCGGGAAGAGATGACCGAGAAAGGCGCCGAGACCGGCCCAGATCGCCAGGTCAGGCGCGAAATGGCCTGCTATCAGCACGGCGGCCGTGCCCTTCAGCGCGTCGAGTAGCAGCGTCGCGGCGGCAAGGCCCTTGTTGCCGGTGCGCAGAACGTTGGTGGCGCCGATATTGCCGGAGCCGATCTTGCGCACATCGCCAAGGCCAGCGGCGCGAGTGAGCAGGAGCCCGAACGGAATCGAGCCAAGCAAATAGCCGAACACGAGCGCTGGGATGAGGCTGTAAATCATTGTTTCCCCCGCATTTCCCCAGTTCGGCCGGATCAGGCGCGGTGCGCCGTGGCCGGTTCAGGCGGAAAACACTGTGCGGCCCGCAATCAGCGTTTGCAAGACCTTGCCTTGCAGTCGCGCGCCTTCGAAACAGGTGTTTTTCGACCGCGAACGAATGCCGCTTTCGCTGACGATCCAGGGTCCGTCGAGGTCGACAAGCGCAAGATCGGCGACAGCGCCCGGCTTCAGCGTGCCGCCGGGCAGGCCGAACAGTTTTGCGGGAGCGGTGGACAGGGTTTCTATCAGCCGCAGCAACGGCACATCGCCATTGTGGTAGAGCCGCAGTGCGGCGCCCAGAAGCGTCTCCAACCCTATGGCGCCGGCCGCCGCATCGGCGAAGGGCAGGCGCTTGGTGTCGACATCCTGCGGATCATGCGAGGAGACGATGATGTCGATCGTGCCGTCCCTGACCGCCTCGATCATCGCCAACCGGTCTTCCTCGGCGCGCAAAGGTGGCGTCAGGCGGAAGAAGGTGCGGTATTCGCCGACATCGTTTTCATTCAGCGACAGATTGTGGATCGCCACGCCTGACGTCACCGTCGCGCCGTCGGCTTTCGCACGCGTTATGGCGTTTGCCGCCATCGCCGTCGAGATCTTTGCTGCATGGTACGAACCACGCGTCAGCCGGGCCAAGGCCAGATCGCGCTCCAGCGGGATGGATTCGGCTTCGCGCGGAACGCCGGAGAGGCCGAGCCAACTGGCGTAGAGGCCTTCATTCATCACGCCGGATGAACCGAGGTCCGCATCCTGCGTCTCATGCACGATGGTGGCGCCGAAGTCGCGCGCATAGGTCAGCGCGCGGCGCATCACCAGCGCGCTCGATATGGTGTGACGGCCATCGGTGAAGGCGACGGCGCCGGCTTCGCGCAGCAGGCCGAACTCGGTCATTTCGCGCCCGTCGAGGCCCTTGGTGATCGCCGCAGCCGGAAAGACGTTGACGATGGCCGTGTCCTTGGCGGTGCGCAGCACGAATTCGACCAGCGCCACATTGTCGATCACCGGATCGGTATCGGGCATCATGACGATGGATGTGACGCCGCCGGCCGCCGCCGCGACACTTGCCGACGCAATGGTCTCGCGATGCTCGCCGCCCGGTTCGCCGATGAAGACACGGCCGTCGATCAGGCCTGGAATGATCGCCTTGCCGGCGCAGTCGATAACGGTGGCGCCCTCGGGCGCGCCCTGGTTCAGCGCTGCTTTGCCGGCGGCTACGATCTTGCGGCCATCGACGAAGACGGCGCCGACTTCATCGATGCCGCGCGAGGGGTCGACAACGCGGGCGCGCTCAAAGACCGTTATGCTCATGCGCCGCGGCCCTCTTGATTACGGCGCGGGTCAAGAAGCGCTTCCATCACCGCCATGCGCACGGCGACGCCCATTTCAACTTGTTCCTGGATGACGCTTTGCGGACCGTCGGCGATTTCCGAGGCGATCTCGACGCCGCGGTTCATCGGCCCGGGATGCATCACCAGCGCGTCATCCTTGGCGGCCTTCAGTTTCTCGGCATCGAGGCCGAAATAGCGGAAATATTCGCGGACCGAAGGCACGAAGGCGCCCTCCATGCGCTCGCGCTGCAGGCGCAGCATCATCACCACATCGGCGTCCTTGAGGCCCTCGGCCATCGAGCGGGTGACGATGACGCCCATCTTCTCGATGCCGGTGGGCAGCAGCGTCGACGGTGCGACGACGCGCACCTGCGCGCCGAGCGCGTTGAGCAGCATGATGTTGGAACGCGCCACGCGCGAATGCAGGATGTCGCCGCAGATTGCCACGATGAGCTTCGACAGCGGACCCTTGGCGCGACGAATGGTCAGCGCATCGAGCAGCGCCTGTGTCGGGTGTTCATGCGCGCCGTCGCCGGCGTTGACGACGGAGCAGCCGACCTTCTGCGCCAGAAGGGCGGCAGCACCGGCCGATTGGTGGCGGATGATCAGGATGTCGGGCCGCATGGCGTTCAGCGTCATCGCCGTGTCGATGAGCGTTTCGCCCTTCTTCACCGAAGAGCTTGCCACCGACATGTTCATGACATCGGCGCCGAGCCGCTTTCCGGCAAGCTCGAACGACGACTGTGTGCGCGTCGAGGCTTCATAGAAGAGGTTGATCTGGGTGCGGCCGCGCAGCGTCGAGGTTTTCTTCTCGGACTGCCGCGAGATCGCGACCGCCCGGTCCGCCCTGTCGAGCAACAGCTCGATATCGGCGGGGGAAAGGTCGCGGATGCCCAGAAGATGGCGATGAGGATAGGGGGACGAAGCGTCGGTCATCTCAAGGCGCTGCTATAGGGTGGAGATATTGCGGCTGCAAGCGCCAGCTTTGCATTGCAGCCGTTCTCCTCAATTTTTTCGTGTAGATAGCCGATTGTATCGGCCGGTATTTTCATCGCGCGCGCTGCATGGCTTGGCTATATCTAGCCGACAGCCTCGGATTCGTGGCTTTCTGACGATAGAAGGATTGGGCGTGACCGACGACGTGACGAACCAGCCGCCGCCGCTGACGGGCGGCAACGCCTGGCGGGGCGATCCGTTGCTGATCCAGCTCGCGGAGCGTTTTTCCGATCCGGTGCGCAAGGATCTCGACGGTCTCGGCCGCTTTGTGCTGACGCAGGAGGCGCAGGAATTGGCGCGCCTCGCCAATGTCGAGACGCCGAAGCTCAAGACGCATGATCGCCAGGGACGGCGCATCGACGTGGTCGAGTTCCATCCCGCCTATCATGCCTTGATGCGCCGCTCTGTGGCCAACGGGCTGCATTCCTCGGTGTGGGAAAACGGCGACACCGAGATCGGCCGCCGCCATCAGGTCCGCGCCGCCCGGTTTTATCTGACGGCTGAGCTCGAGACCGGGCATCTGTGCCCCATCACCATGACCAACGCTTCGCTGGCGGCCTTGATGGCCAGCCCGAAACTGTTTCGCGAATGGGCGCCGCGCGTGACGACGCGCAAATACGACCAGAGCCAAAAGCCGCCGGTCGAGAAGACCGGGCTGACGCTCGGCATGGGCATGACCGAGAAACAGGGCGGCACCGATGTGCGCGCCAATGTGACGAGGGCGGAACGCGCCGGCAGCGGTTTTTATCGTCTGAACGGGCACAAATGGTTCATGTCGGCGCCGATGTCGGATGCCTTCCTGGTGCTGGCGCAGGCGCCTGAGGGACTATCGTGCTTCCTCGTGCCGCGCGTTCTCGGTGACGGCTCGGGCAACGGCTTCCGCTTTCAGCGGCTGAAGGACAAGCTCGGCAATCGTTCGAACGCCTCCTCCGAAGTCGAATTTGTCAATGCCATCGGCGAGATGGTCGGCGAAGCCGGTGCCGGTGTGAAGACGATCATGGACATGGTCACCCTGACCCGGCTCGATTGTGCCATCGCATCGTCGGCGATCATGCGCGCGGGCCTGGCCGAGGCCGTTCACCACGCCCGCCATCGCCAGGTGTTCGGTTCGACCCTGATCGAGCAGCCGTTGATGCAGCGCGTTCTGGCCGACATGGCGCTCGATGTCGCCGCCGCCACCGCGCTGTCGTTCCGGTTGGCGCGCTCCTTCGACGAGGCGGCCGGCGATCGCGGCGAGGCGGCGTTTGCTCGGGCCATGACGCCGGTCGTCAAATACTGGGTCTGCAAGATCGCGCCGCCTTTGCTCTATGAGGCTATGGAGTGCCTCGGCGGCAATGGCTATGTCGAGGAGGCGCCACTCGCCCGCTACTATCGCGAGGCCCCGGTCAATGCGATCTGGGAAGGCTCGGGCAATGTCATGGCGCTTGATGTGCTGCGCGTGCTCGGCCGTGCGCCCGGCCTGTTCGAGGATGTGCTGGCCGGCATCGACCGTGATCTCGGCGCCGGCGGACGCGGCACGATCGGCGTGCTGAAGGCGGCGATGCAGGTTGCTTCAACCGACGAAGGTTCTGCCCGGCTGCTGACCGAGCAGCTGGCACTGTCGGCTGCGGCGGCGGAATTGCGCCGTCTGGGGGCAGGGCGGATCGCCGACGCTTTCGTCGAGACGCGTTTGGCCGGCCAATGGCGCAACACCTATGGCATGATCGATTCGCGCCACGATGCACGCATGATCATCGACACGCTCTATCCGCCGGTGAACTGAGCACGAGCATCGCAAAAACCGGCGCCATCCACAGTTTTGACGTGTTGGCGGGCATCCTCACGCGTATGGCTAATCGTCGTTAACCTTAACAAATGGTTTCCGTTGCGATGGCGGACGGCAAGGCCCACTGTCCTAGTGCAAGCAGGGAATGGTTCAGATTGGCCGTCTCTTGCTTTGCGAAGCAGGAACACCGATGCGACAGGTACTGACCTCTTTTCTGGCCTTGCACTGGGCGATTGTTTTCGCCCTGCTTGCGCTAATCTGCATCGACGGAAACCGGGGTGTGGCGGCGGCGCTCGGCGTGCTGGGCACTACAATCGAGGGTACCCGCTTCGTCGACCTCGACAATTTCGTCGTCGTGGCGCCGCTCGCCACCGCATTGCTTGTCGTCGCGGTTCTGTTTTTCTGGGCCTTTGTCGAAGCCCTGGTCAACGACGCGACCAGCGCGGGCGCCGACAGCGTCGCCCGCATCGCCTTCATATGCGCGTCCGGCGTGTTGTCGCTGATCGTCGTCGGTGGCGCCGCGCAAGGCATCAACGGGCTCTTCATGGCTGTCGCCGTGCAACTGGCGGCACTTCTGGCGTCCTATGTCGCCATGCTTGCCGAGCGGCGGTCCGTGGTTGCGGCAGCGGCTTCCGGCGAAAGCGAGATCCATGCCGTCGCGCATGGCATGGCAAAAGCCGCGGCCCACAATTCGCTGCTTTCACTCATATCAGGCCGAACGGTCTCCAAGACCGGCTCCAATCCCAGGGGAGGCCGCTGATGCGCTACATCTTCGGATTTTGGGCGGCGCCGATGGCGATTTTCTGGGGCTGGTTCTATCTGTCGGCCAATGACATCAATTTCGGCTACACGATGCTCAGCCGACAGATGCACGACTTCTTCTTCCAGCTCTATGGCCAGATGCTCGGCATCGATCCGGCGATCATTCCCGGCATGGTGGCGAAGACGTGCGTCTTCGACGGGTTGCTGCTGATGGCGCTTTGGGCCTTCCGCCGTCGCCGCGAAATCGCCGGCTGGGTCAGACAGCGCTGGGCGGGTCCGGTTCCGTTCGAGCGGATGCGTGGAGCGACTGAAGCCGGTCCAAAACTCCCTGCAGAATAAACGCGGCTGCCGCCGAATCGATCTTGCCGGCGCGCTTGCGGCGCGAGAAATCCATCTCGATCAGCGTCCTTTCGGCCGCGACCGTCGATAGTCTTTCATCCCAGAGCACGAAGGGCAGGTCGCTCATCTGGGCCATGTTGCGGACGAAGGCGCGCGATTTCTGCGCACGCGGCCCTTCCGAACCGTCCATGTTGATCGGCAGCCCGATCACCACCGCGCCGGCATTCTCCTTCCGCAGCAAGGCGAGCAGCACCGCCGCATCGAGCGAGAATTTCCTTCGCATGATGACCGGGCGCGGATGGGCGAAGGAAAACCTCTGGTCCGAGACCGCGACGCCGATCGTCTTGTCGCCGAGGTCAAGCCCCGCCAGCGTCTTGCCGCCGGTCAGCCGCGCCGGCAATTCCTCGATCGTGATAATGCCCACCGGCCGTCCTTCGCCTTTCACCGCCACGTGTTTTGTCAAACGCGTGGCGGACACAGTAACCCTTTGATCTCCGGGCCGTCGGCGTTCTATCCTTTGGCAAGATAAAAATCGAGGAATGCATTCATGAAACTGACCTGGTACGGCCACTCGGCCTTTCGCATCGAGACCGCTGATGCCAAGATCCTCATCGATCCCTATCTGATCGGCAATCCGTCCTGGACGGGCGGCTGGGAGGGACCGGCCGAGGGGATCACGCATGTGCTGCTGACGCATGGCCATAGCGACCACATCAGCGGCGCCGTGGAAGTGCTCGGCAAAAGCGGCGCCCAATTGGTCGCCAATTTCGAGATCTGCATGTATCTGGTCGGCAAGGGTGTCAGCGACAAGAAGATCAACCCGGGCAACATCGGCGGCACCGTCGATTGCGGCAGCTTCACCACCACTTTTGTCCAGGCGCTGCACTCATCCTCGTTCCCCGGCGAGGGCGGCCAGAACACCTATCTCGGCAATCCGGGCGGCCTCGTCCTGCATTTCCCGGAAGACAAGACGCTCTATCACATGGGCGACACCGACATCTTCTCCGACATGGCGCTGATCAACGAGTTGCATGAACCGAAGATCGGCATCGTGCCGATCGGCGACCGTTTCACCATGGGCGGCGCGGTGGCTGCACTTGCCTGCCGGCGCTTCTTCAAATTCGATACCGTGGTTCCCTGTCACTTCGGCACGTTTCCGATGATCGATCCGACCGCCGACAAGTTCGAGGCCGGCATGGAAGGGTCCGGCGTGACGGTGGCATTGCCTGATATCGGTGAGACGATTACGATCTAGGCGTGGCGAAAGCGGAATAAGACCATGGCTTTGAGGAAATCTCTTTGTGTATCGATGTTGGTCGCGGCGTCGCCCGCGCTCGCCGCGGATGATTTCATCGAGGGCGTCTACCTGCAATCCGAGGAGCTTTGCAAACAGGCCAAAAAGGACACGCTGCAAACGCTGATCGACGCAGGCAACATCGTGCTTTCGGCGCACGGCCTGCAGAGCGTCGAATACAATTGCGAGTTTCTGCAGATCAGCAAGGCCACGGCTTCGCCGAGCTGGGCGGTGACGGCCATCTGCCAGGAACCGGGTTATGTCTTTCCCGACGTTCTCTCCGTGACGCAAATGAACGCCAAGCAGATCGATCTCGTGTCGGTTCGGCCCGTCGACGACGAAAGCGAAGCAAGCGGCAACAGCGGCAGCTACTATCTGTGCGAAGGCGTTGCTCTGCCATAGACGTATTCTGAGGGCCCACGAGCGGGCCGCCGGCACAGCCTGGTCTCTCGCACGATGCATGTTGCGCAGCGCGCGCGGCGCCGCTATAGCCCGAACTGGTTTTCCCCGAGGCAAAAACATGTCCGTAGATCTTCAGACAGTGAAGCGCGTCGCGCATCTCGCCCGCATCGCGGTGAGCGAAGAAGATGCCGAACGGATGACCGGGGAGCTGAACGCCATTCTGGGCTTCGTCGAGCAGCTGAACGAGGTCGATGTTTCCGGTGTCGAACCAATGACCTCGGTAACGCCGATGGACATGAAGAAGCGCAGCGATGTCGTCACCGACGGCGGCAAGGCCGCCGACATCGTCGCTAACGCGCCGGCGACCGAAGAGAATTTCTTCCTCGTGCCGAAGGTCGTGGAGTAAGTCGGCCGATGGCAATCGAGATCGCCATTGAGAAGCCGCTCCAGGACGACGTGCGCAGGCTGGTCACGGAACTCAACGAGACCTTGCTCGAACTGACGCCGCCGGAGCATTGCTACCATTTGACGGTCGAGCAGATGGCCGGTGAGGACACGACGGTTTTCATCGCCCGCGATAATGGCCTGGCCATTGGCTGCGGCGCGCTGAAGCGTCATGACGGCGCCATTGGCGAGGTCAAGCGCATGTATATCAGGCCGTCGCATCGCGGGCAGAAGATCGGCGCGAAAATCGTTGAGCGGGTCGGATCGCTGGCGCGCAACGAGGGGCTGAAGCGCCTGGTGCTGGAGACGGGCGATCGTCATCCCGCGGCGTGGACAGTCTACGAACGCGCCGGGTTTTCGCGCTGCGGCCCGGTGCTGGATTATCCCGATTCTGAGTGGTCGGTGTTTTACGAAAAGAGCCTTTGATGAGCGACCTGACCCAGCTGACGATTTCACAGGCCCGCGCCAAGCTGCGCGACAAGGAAATCACCGCGACCGAGATCACCGAGGCCTATCTCGGCGCTATCGAGCGCGCCAATCCGGCGCTCAATGCCTATGTCGCCGTGACCGGCGACAAGGCGCGCGACATGGCCAAGGCGTCCGACGCCAGGCTGGTCAAGGGCGAGGGCGGTGCGCTGGAAGGCATTCCGTTGGGGATCAAGGACCTGTTCGGCACCGAAGGCGTCCACACGCAGGCTTGCAGCCATGTGCTCGACGGGTTCAAGCCGCGCTACGAATCGACCGTTACGTCAAATCTGTGGGCCGACGGCGCCGTTATGCTCGGCAAACTCAACATGGACGAGTTCGCCATGGGCTCGTCCAACGAGACGTCCTACTATGGCCCGGTCATCAATCCGTGGCGGCGCTCGCGCCTCGATACTGCGGTGATGCCCACGACGCATCAGGGCGACGGCGGCTTCGTTTCGGCCGGCGGCACGAGGACCGTGCGCAGCCTGGACAATGCGCAGTTGGTGCCGGGTGGCTCTTCTGGCGGGTCGGCCACGGCAGTCTCCGCCTTCCTGTGCGCCGGCGCGACCGCGACGGACACTGGCGGCTCGATCCGCCAGCCGGCCGCCTTCACCGGGACGGTCGGCATCAAGCCGACCTATGGCCGCTGCTCACGCTGGGGTATCGTCGCGTTCGCCTCGTCGCTCGACCAGGCCGGCCCGATCGCGCGCGACGTACGCGATGCCGCGATCCTGTTGAAATCGATGGCCTCTGTCGATCCGAAGGACACGACGTCGGTCGACCGGCCGGTGCCGGATTATGAGGCGGTGATCGGCAAGCCGATCAAGGGCATGAAGGTCGGCATTCCCAGGGAATACCGCGTCGACGGCATGCCCGAAGAGATCGAAGCGCTGTGGCAGAAGGGCATTGCCTGGCTGAAGGACGCCGGCGCCGAGATCGTCGACATTTCCCTGCCGCATACGAAATACGCGCTGCCCGCCTATTACATCGTGGCGCCGGCCGAGGCTTCGTCCAACCTCGCCCGCTATGATGGCGTCCGCTACGGCTTGCGCGTGCCGGGCAAGGATATCGTCGACATGTATGAGAAGACCCGCGCCGCGGGTTTCGGCCGCGAGGTCAAGCGCCGCATCATGATCGGCACCTATGTGCTGTCGGCCGGCTATTACGACGCCTACTATCTGCAGGCGCAGAAGGTGCGCAATCTGATCAAGCGGGATTTCGAGACTGTCTTCGCCGCCGGCGTCGATGTCATCCTGACCCCGGCAACGCCGTCCGCCGCCTTCGGCATCGCCGACGAGGACATGGCTGCCGATCCGGTCAAGATGTACCTGAACGACATCTTCACCGTCACTGTGAACATGGCGGGCCTGCCGGGCATCGCTGTGCCCGCCGGGCTCGACGCCAAGGGCCTGCCGCTCGGCCTGCAGCTGATCGGCCGGCCGTTCGATGAGGAAACCCTGTTCCAGACCGCTGCCGTCATCGAGCAGGCCGCAGGCACGTTCCAGCCGGAGAAGTGGTGGTAGGGACGTCGCTCGTCTAGCGCATGCCCTGAAAGTCGAATCGATTTTCGGAAGGATCCTGCGCAAAATCAAAGTGTTAGCGTCCTTTGAGCGCGCACGCCCGCGCGGCGCTGCAATGGGGTGAGCGATGTTCTTCTACCTGTCCAAGATCTTTTGGTTCTTCATCCAGCCGCTGAACCTGGCGATCTTTCTGCTGCTGGCGGGATTGCTCGCGGCCATGATCGGGCGCCGGCGGCTGGCGGCTACCGGCAGCGTGCTGGCATTTCTGGTCCTTGCGCTGTCAGCGTGGACGTCGCTCGGCGCCATGATGCTCAATCCGCTGGAAGAGCGCTTCGCGCGCCCGCCGCTGCCGGCAAAGGTCGACGGCATCGTCGTGCTCGGCGGCGGCTTCGAGGGCGCCATCAATCTGGCGCGCGGCGGCTATGAGTTGAACAGCAGCGGAGATCGGATGGTCGAGACCGCAGTTCTGGCCCGGCGCTTTCCTACCGCCAAGGTGGTCGTCTCCGGCGGCACCGGCGCGTTGTTTCTCGATGGCGAGGGCGATGCCGCAACCGCGCCGCGCCTGCTCACCGCGCTTGGCGTGGCCGCCGATCGTCTGATCCTGGAGAACAAGTCCCGCAACACCTATGAGAACGCGGTCTTCACCAAGGAGTTGCTAACGCCGAAGCCCGGCGAGACCTGGCTGCTGGTGACTTCGGCCTTCCATATGCCGCGCGCCAAGGCGCTGTTCGACAAGGCTGGCTTTGCGACTGTTCCCTGGCCGGTCGACTATCGCACCTCGGGCAAAGAAGGCATCGGCCTGTTCCGCGACAATCCAGCCGATTCGCTGCAGGCCGCCACCATGGCCATCCGCGAATGGATCGGGCTTTTTGCCTACTGGCTGTCAGGCCGGATCGATCAGCCTTTTCCAGGCGGCTGACCGATCACCGCCTGCCTGGCGGCCGAGAAGAACTGGCGCCGCACCAGAACGGCCAGCAGCAACAGCGTCGACAACACGAACACCATTGGGTCGACGAACCAGCCGAGATAACCGATCGAGAAGAACACGCCGCGCAGGCCGGAGTTGAAGTGCTTTCCGGCCAGCATGTTCATTTGCGCCGCACGCCACACCGCCGTTTCGGTGACCGGATTGCGTGAGGCTTCGCCATGCGGGATCGGCACGGCGCCGATCAGGATCGTGCAATAGTTGAACAGCCGGTACGCCCAGCCGAATTTGAAGAACGAAAACGCCAGGATCAGCACCAGCCCGAACACCTTTATCTGGAAGGCCGCGCGCGACGGCGCGCCACCCAGGGGCAGGTCGCTGAGCACTTCAAGAACCCGGTCGGATGCGCCGAGCAGGGCAAAACAGCCGCCGATGGCGATCAGCGAGCTGGAGGCGAAGAAGGCGGTGCCTTGCTGCAGCCCGCTCATGATGGCGGTATCGACGATGCGGATCTCGCGCTCGGCCATGGTCCGCATCCAGGCTTGCCGCTGTGCATTCATCGCCGTCGTCAGTGACATGCGGCTGACCAGCTTGCCGTCGGAGGCGAACGTGTGCAGCAGCCACGCGACGAGGAAGAAGGCCAGCGCCGCGAGATCGGCTGTCGAAAGATCGAGGGAATCGCCCATGGCCTGAATTTAGCACATTCAGCGCGATCGCTTCGATGTCCGCCTACAGCGATAAGGCACCAATGTCGCTGCCGGAGCAAACAAGGTCGGCGGGTGCAGCGCCGCGATTTCCAAAAGAGCGGAAACATCGTGGGAATTCCTATATGTAGTCATCGACCTGACGCCAGGAGACAACGCCGCGTGTTCCTTTCGGTTTTCGACCTGTTCAAGATCGGCATAGGACCCTCGAGTTCGCACACGATGGGGCCGATGACAGCCGCTGCGCGGTTTCTCGACGAGGTCGCGGGAAATGACTGGCCGCGTCCGGCGGGCGTCAAGGTCGATCGGCTTGGCGCAAGTCTGCACGGGTCACTCGCCTACACCGGTATTGGCCACGGCAGTGATCGCGCCGTCATGCTCGGCCTTGCCGGCCTGACGCCGCAGACGGTCGATCCCGACCAGGCCGATGGCATTGCCAGCCGCATCGCCGCCGAAAAGCGCATTTCGCCGCCCGGCCATCCCGCCTATCGCTTCGATCCGGCCACCGATCTGGTGCTGGACCGCAAAACGCCGCTCACCGGTCACGCCAACGGCATGGCGTTCTACGCCTATGATTCCGGCGGCCGCCTGCTGCTCAAGCGCATCTATTATTCGATCGGCGGCGGCTTCGTGGTTTCCGAAGAAGAACTGCAGCGGATGAAAGCCAAAGGTTCGGTGACAACCGAAGGCAAGAAAGTGCCTTATCCGTTCAAGAATGCGGTCGAGATGCTGGCCATGGCCGGCAAAAGCGGCCTTTCCATCGCCGACATGAAACGCGTCAACGAGGAGACGCAGATGACGCGCGAGGCGCTCGACGCCGGCCTCGACGGAATCTGGAGCGCCATGAAGGGCTGCATCGACCGTGGCCTGTCGCAGGATGGCATCATGCCGGGTGGGCTGAAGGTGCGCCGCCGTGCCCGCATGCTGCACGATAAGCTGCAGGAGCAGTGGCAGCAGAACAAGCCCAATCCTTTGCTCGCCAATGACTGGCTGTCGATCTACGCCATGGCCGTGAACGAGGAAAATGCCGCCGGCGGCCGCGTCGTCACCGCGCCGACCAATGGCGCTGCCGGCACGCTGCCGGCGGTGCTGCGCTACTGGCTGCATTTCCATCCCGAGGCGGACCAGCCGAGCATTCGTGATTTCCTGCTGACGGCTGCCGCCGTTGGCGGCATCATCAAGACCAACGCGTCGATCTCGGGCGCCGAGGTCGGCTGTCAGGGCGAGGTCGGCTCGGCATCGGCGATGGCGGCGGCCGGCCTGTGCGCCGTCATGGGCGGCACGCCCGAGCAGGTCGAGAATGCCGCCGAGATCGCGCTCGAACATCATCTCGGCATGACCTGCGATCCGGTCGGCGGGCTGGTGCAGGTGCCGTGCATCGAACGCAATGCGCTGGGCGCGGTCAAGGCGGTGACGGCAGCGTCACTGGCCATCAAGGGCGACGGCATCCATTTCGTACCGCTCGATGCGGCGATCGAGACCATGCGCCAGACCGGCCTCGACATGAACGAGAAGTACAAGGAAACCAGCCTTGGCGGGCTTGCAGTCAACGTCGTGGAGTGCTGAAGGCTGGCCTAAACCGCCACTGTGGAGAAGTCGATCCGGTCGTTGACGCGTTCGCGTGCAGGACTAACCTTAAGCGATGTCTCTCAATCTCATAAAACTCTGTGTCGGCTGCGACAGCGTCGAGGATCTCGAAGAGTGGATCGCCTTCCGCCTCGACGAGCGGCGGCGCGCCGGTGAGCCGGTCGAGCAGTATCACACCACCCGTATGATGCCGACGCGCGGCGCCGAGGTTACCGATGGCGGTTCGCTCTATTGGGTGATCAAAGGCAATGTGCAGTGCCGCCAGTTGATCACCGAAATCCGGCCGTTCACCGACAGTGAAGGCATAGGCCGTTGCCATCTGATACTCGACCCCGAGGTTGTACGCACCGACTGGCAGCCACGCCGGGCTTTTCAGGGCTGGCGCTACCTGAAGCCGGCGGACGCGCCGCTCGATCTGGGTAAGGGCAAGGCCGGATTGATCGAGATGCCGCCGAAACTCAGGCGCGAGCTGGCCGATCTCGGTCTGCTCTGACCCCAGGTGGCATCACCGCCTGGCCCTTTGCACTGCCCGATGTGGGGCTTGCAAGCGATGTGGCAACGCCACATCTTGTTTTTCATGAGCGATAAGAAGCAGCCTGTGCCAGCGGGGACCAATCCTGCGCCGATCAAGCCTCAATCCAACGCCGGAGAGATCGACGCCTTCATTCGTCAGGCGAGGACACTTGCCGCGTCGGCGACCGGTTCGGGCAGGCTGATCCTTGCTCTCGACGCAACAATGAGCCGCCAGCCGACCTGGGATCTGGCTTGTGAGCTGCAGGGCCAGATGTTCGACGCTGTCGGCAAGGCCGGAACCCTCAGCGTGCAACTGGTTTATTTTCGTGGTCTCGGCGAGTGCCGTTCGTCCGCTTTCGTGAGCGACACCAATGCCTTGAAGCAGCTGATGACGCGGATCGAATGCCGCAGCGGCCACACCCAGATCGGCAAGGTCCTGACGCATGCGTTGAAACAGACGGCGGCCGCCAAGGTCAATGCGCTGGTCTACATCGGCGACGCGATGGAAGAGAATATCGACGATCTGGCCGAAAAGGCCGGCAGCCTCGGCCTTCATGGCGTTCCCGTCTTCGTGTTTCAGGAAGGCCATGATTCCGGCGCAGAAAAGGCGTTCAAAGAGATTGCACGGCTGTCCAAGGGGGCTTGGTTTAGATTTGATCGGCGGGCTGCCGCGACCCTGGCAGGACTGCTTTCGGCCGTCGCCGTGTTTGCGACCGGCGGGTTGAAGGCGCTCGAAGCCAGGGGCAGGCCGGAAGACCGGCTGATGATCGAGTATCTGCGGGGCGGCGGAAAATAATGGGCGCGATCATCGCTTTTGGAGCGTTGCTTCTGCTGCTCCTCGGCGCGGTGACGATCTTTCTGCGTGCCGAGCCGGCGAAACTGGCGAGCACGCTGCGAACGCTCGGGCCGGCTCTTCTGGCACTTGTCGGCGTCGCCGTGCTTGTGGTCGGCCGGGAAGGCATCGGCGGCATGATTCTCACCGGCGCAATTGCCTGGTATGGTTCCATGCGCATGAAACGCCAGCCGGCCGGGCTTGCACCGGGCAAACGCTCGACGGTGCGCACAGCGGCATTGGAAATGGAACTCGATCACGATACCGGCGGCCTCGAAGGACTGGTCCTGGCTGGCCGCCACGAAGGCAAGATGCTTGGCGCGATGGGGCTGGCGGAATTGCAACACCTCTACCGCGAACTCTCCGGCGATCCGGAGAGCCGACAGCTGCTAGAGACGTATCTTGACGGCAGATTTCCCGTCTGGCGCAAAAACGCTGAGACGAACGGTGGCGAAGGGCTGGGTGTTGCGCCAGGTCCGGGCGCCATGACTAAGGAGGAGGCCTACAAGGTCCTTGGTCTTGAAGCGGGGGCCGCCGCGGCGGATGTCCGCAAGGCGCACCGCCGCCTGATGCAGCGCCTGCACCCCGATGTCGGCGGCACGTCTTTCCTGGCGGCGCGGATTAACGAAGCCAAGGACGTCTTGCTCTCCAATCACAACTAGTCTCCTTCGACGCAGAATTTTTCCGGGAGATGGCTTGCACGCCGTCCTACTGCTGGACGGCGTAGCACTCGATGTTCTTCTTCTTCAAAGCGGTACAGGCCTTCCAGGCGGCGGTCTTCGAACCGAAGCCACCGAAGCGGGCGCGGTAGTAGGTGACGCCATCCTTGTCGAAGGCGACAGTGAAACCGGAAGCGTCCGCCAGCACCTTGGGCGCCTGCTTGGTGGTCTTGTCGAGAAAGGCCTGGGCCTCGGACTGCTTGGGCGACGAGGCGACCTGAATGGCCCAACCCGAAGGCACCGACGCGGTGTTGACCGGGTCGACAGCCGCCGGCGTCGGCTCGGCATAGGCCGCTACAACCTGGGCCGTCGCGACTTGGGGGGCTGAAACGATGACGGTCTTGACCTTTCTGGTCTTGACGACGGGGGCTGCTTCTTCGGCCTGCGCGGTATCGTCTTCCGCGACCGTGGCGTCCTCGGCAACGGTGACATCGTCCTGCGCTATGACAGGCTTGTCGTCCGGTGTCGGAGCGTCATGCTTGGGCAGGAGAACCTTGGCAAGGGCGGTGATCGGGTTGTTGCCACCGGCCTTGGCGACCAGATCGCCACCACCGCGAGTCGACGCCCTCGGCAGATAGGTGTTGATCAAGCTGGCCATCTGATTGTCGCGGCTGCCGCCCGAGGTGCCGCCCATGACCACGCCGACGATGCGGCGATTGCCATCGGAAACCGATGAGACGAGGTTGAAGCCGGAGGCGCGGGTGTAGCCAGTCTTGATGCCGTCGACGCCCTTGATGCGTCCAAGCAGACGGTTGTGGCCGTTGATGCGCTGGCGCCCATAGAGAAAGGAGCGCTGCGAGAAATAGCCGTAATACTGGGGAAAATGCTCGCGCAGCGCGATGCCGAGCGTCGCCATGTCGCGCGCGGTGGTGAACTGGCCGGGGTCGGGCAGGCCATTGGCGTTGCGGAACACGGTGCCGTTCATCCCCAGCGCACGCGCCTTGGCGGTCATCATGCGGGCAAAAGTGGTTTCATTGCCGCCGAGCATTTCGCCGAGCGCGGTGGCCGAGTCATTCGCCGACTTGGTGACGATCGACAGGATCGCGGTCTCGACCGTGACGGAACCGCCCGGCTTCACGCCAAGTTTCGTCGGCGCCTCGGCGGAGGCCTTGGCGGAAAACACCACTGGCGTGTTCCTGCTGATCTTGCCCTTCGCCATCGCTTCGAAGGTCAGATACAGCGTCATCATCTTGGTCAGCGAAGCCGGATAGCGCCTGCCGTTGGCGTCGGCGGAGTAGAGCACTTTGCCGGTCTTGGCATCCACGACGATGGCCGCCTGCCTGGCCGCCAGCGACGAGGCAACGTCGCCAAAAACGAATGTCATCGCCAGGGCGATGATCATCATCGTTTTGAGAGGGGAGGTAGATTTGGAAACGATGCCCAACAACGCCTTACGCACTGGTACTTCCCTTGGATTTCTTCGTTGCGTTGGAGGCGGCAAAGGGTCCTGCCTCGCTTCCGGCCAAGCTACCGGCGCAGCGTTACCAATCCGTTTATGGTAACCGCCGCGTTCACCATTTTCTTCGGGCTTGTGGCTCTCTTTATTCGATTTTTAGCCATTGGCTGCGCAGGCGGGTCCGCAAGCCCGCGAAATCTTGACTTTTGTGCGGCGCACAATATATTATCTTGCATTGCACAAGGGCGCCCCGAAGAAGGACGCTTCAACCGTCAAGGGAATCGTGAAATGACCCAGACCTATGAGGACTTCAGCAAATACGGCAAAGAGTTCGCCGACACCGGATTGAAGAGCTTTGCGTCGCTGTCCAAGGGCGCGCAGGCGATTGCCACCGAAGCTGGTGAATACACCAAGAAGAGTTTTGAAACCGGCAGCGCCACTGTGGAGAAGCTGTTTTCAGCCAAGTCGCTGGAAAAGGCGATCGAGATCCAGTCGGATTACGCCAAGCAGTCCTATGAGGCGTTCGTCGCCGAGGCCACCAAGATCGGCGATCTCTATGCCGAACTCGCCAAGGAAGCTTACAAGCCATTCGAATCGATCGTTGCCAAGGCAAAGTAATTTTGCCCGGGCGAACTGATTTCGCCTGACGTGACCCCAGATTCAGCCTTTGAACCCGAGAAAAAGCCCGGCCACGGAAACGCGGCCGGGCTTTTTCGTGTCAATTTCCGTTCCAGAGCCTCGCGCCCCTTCACGATTGCGAAAATCGTCCAAGTTTGGTGACCTAGCCATATTGTCAGCTAACCAGAAGGGCTTAAAATCGTACATCGAACACCTACATGTCGAACTCGCATGGGGAATCGAAAGAGGCAGGAATACGTGACGATCGGTTTGACTGCCACGAGACGAGTGGTGCGGATGCAAGACGGCGACGGTAACGGCAATGGGGCCGGCCGTGGGACGGCCGTCATCACGCGCACCAAAACCAAGACCAAGAAGCCCAGCCTTTATCGGGTCCTCATCCTCAACGACGACTACACTCCGATGGAATTCGTGGTTCACGTGCTGGAGCGTTTTTTCCAGAAGGATCGCGAAGCCGCCACACGCATCATGCTTCATGTTCACAATCATGGAGTGGGCGAGTGCGGGGTCTATACATTCGAGGTGGCCGAGACCAAAGTGTCCCAGGTCATGGATTTCGCCCGACAGAATCAGCATCCGCTGCAATGCGTGATGGAGAAGAAGTGAGGTAACATGCCGGCTTTCTCCCAAGGCCTGGAAAAGGCGCTTCACCAGGCGCTGACGCTCGCCAATGAGCGGCACCATGAATATGCAACC
This sequence comes from Mesorhizobium sp. M1342, assembly GCF_040317955.1. Taxonomy (NCBI): domain Bacteria; kingdom Pseudomonadati; phylum Pseudomonadota; class Alphaproteobacteria; order Hyphomicrobiales; family Phyllobacteriaceae; genus Mesorhizobium; species Mesorhizobium sp. M1342. Next base: position 63,206 of record NZ_JAMYLI010000034.1, read on the forward strand.
CTAGAACATCTGCTGCTCGCGCTCATCGACGACACCGAGGCGGCCGCCGTCATGCGCGCCTGCAATGTCGATCTCGATGAGCTCAAGCACACGGTTCTCACCTATATCGACACCGAGCTCGACAACCTCGTCACCGGTTACGACGAGGACTCCAAGCCGACCGCCGGTTTCCAGCGCGTCATCCAGCGCGCGGTGATCCATGTGCAGTCGTCTGGCCGCGAGGAGGTTTCGGGCGCTAACGTCCTCGTCGCCATCTTCGCCGAGCGCGAGAGCCATGCCGCCTATTTCCTGCAGGAACAGCAGATGACCCGCTACGACGCGGTCAACTACATCTCGCACGGCATTGCCAAGCGTCCGGGCGCGTCGGAGACACGCTCGCCGCGCGGTGCCGATGACGAGCAGGGCGGCCAGAACGGCGCCGAGCCACAAGAGGAAGGCGGCAAGAAGAAGCAGCAGCAGGATGCGCTGACGGCTTATTGCGTCAATCTCAACAACAAGGCCAAGGCCGGCAAGATCGACCCGCTGATCGGCCGCGAGTCCGAGATCAACCGCACCATTCAGGTGCTGTGCCGCCGCTCCAAGAACAACCCGCTCTATGTCGGCGACCCCGGCGTCGGCAAGACGGCGATCGCCGAGGGTCTGGCCAAGCGCATCGTCGAGGGCGACGTTCCCGAAGTGCTGCACAACGCCACCATCTTCGCGCTCGACATGGGCACGCTGCTCGCCGGCACGCGCTATCGCGGCGATTTTGAGGAACGGCTGAAGCAGGTCGTCAAGGAGCTCGAGGACTATCCCGGTGCCGTGCTGTTCATCGACGAGATCCATACGGTCATCGGCGCAGGGGCTACTTCAGGCGGCGCCATGGATGCGTCCAACCTGTTGAAGCCGGCGCTGTCATCGGGTGCGATCCGCTGCATCGGCTCGACCACCTACAAGGAATTCCGCCAGTTCTTCGAGAAGGACCGTGCTTTGGTGCGGCGCTTCCAGAAGATCGACGTCAACGAACCGACCATCGCGGACGCCATCGAGATCATGAAGGGCCTCAAGCCCTATTATGAGGAGTTCCACAAGGTGAAGTTCACCAACGAGGCGATCAAGGCCTCGGTGGAGCTGTCGGCACGTTACATCAACGACCGCAAGCTGCCGGACAAGGCGATCGACGTGATCGACGAGACCGGCGCCTCGCAGATGCTGGTTCCGGAAGCCAAGCGCAAGAAGACGATCGGCATCAAGGAGATCGAGGCGACGATCGCCACCATGGCCCGCATCCCGCCGAAGACGGTTTCGGCCGATGACGAGAAGGTGCTGCAGGGTCTCGATATCGAGCTGAAGCGCGTCGTCTATGGCCAGGACACCGCGATCACCGCGCTGACCTCGGCGATCAAGCTGGCACGTGCCGGCCTGCGCGAACCGGAGAAGCCGATCGGCTCCTACCTGTTCTCCGGCCCGACCGGCGTCGGCAAGACCGAAGTGGCCAAGCAGTTGGCCGCCTCGCTCGGCGTCGAGCTTATCCGCTTCGACATGTCGGAATATATGGAACGCCACACTGTCTCGCGGCTGATCGGCGCGCCTCCCGGCTATGTCGGCTTCGACCAGGGCGGTCTTTTGACGGACGGCGTCGACCAGCATCCGCATTGCGTGCTGTTGCTTGATGAGGTCGAGAAGGCGCATCCGGACCTGTTCAACATCCTGTTGCAGGTTATGGACCATGGCAAGCTGACCGACCACAACGGCAAGCAGATCGACTTCCGCAATGTGATCCTGATCATGACCACCAATGCGGGCGCGTCGGATGCGCAGCGTGCGGCGATCGGCTTCGGCTCGACCAAGCGCGAAGGCGACGATGTCGAGGCGATCAACCGGCTGTTCACGCCGGAATTCCGCAACCGTCTCGATGCGATCATCCCGTTCGGCTCGTTGCCGGTGCCGGTCATTCATCAGGTGGTGCAGAAGTTCGTCATGCAGCTCGAGGCCCAGCTTTCCGAGCGTGGCGTCACCTTCGACCTGTCGGCGGATGCGATCGCCTGGCTCGCCGACAAGGGCTATGATGAGCGCATGGGAGCGCGGCCGCTCGGCCGTGTGATCCAGGAGCACATCAAAAAGCCGTTGGCCGACGAGGTGCTGTTCGGCAAGCTCAAGAAGGGCGGCACGGTGCGCGTCACCGTCGAGAAGAAGGAAACCGGCGAGACCGGCCTGAAGCTCGAATCGCTCGCCGACGAGGCGCCGGTGAAGCCGAAGAAGGAAGAGCCGGAAGAAACACCGAAGCCCAGAAAGGCCGTGACGAAAAAGCCCGCGGCCAAGAAGCTGGTGTCGCAGAAGCCCGAAGCCAAGGGCAAGGACGGCGGCAAGCGCAGCCTCGTGCCGCAACTGCCCCGAAAGAACTGACTTGACGAAAGTCGAAAAAAGCCCCGGAAATGAACTGACCCCCGAAAGTTGGACACAACCTTCGGGGGTTTTGCATGTCCAAATACAGCGAGAGTTTCAAGCGCTCGGTTGTCGA